>JAYTHD010000511.1:0-6380 GCA_043732975.1 Verrucomicrobiota bacterium | reverse complement strand
CCGGCGTCAGGACATTGCGATTCGCCCCGGTCTTGAACGGCACCCGCCAGAGGAGACGCCCATCCTTCCACGCCAGGCCCAACAGGCCGTCGCAGGTCGGAGTGACGACCTGTTCCACGCCGGCGAGGGTGGCCAGCACGGGCGAGGAAAAACTCGTCAGGTCATTCTGGGAGCGCCAGAGCAGATGGCCGTCGCTGGTTCGAAAGGCGCAAAAACTGGCGTCGTTGGTGGAGCCGACAGCGACCACCACCTGATCGCCGTGGACCAGCGGCGAGGCGGCGTTGCCACGACGGTTGGCCGCCCCGGTGGGCATATTGGGGCTCGGCACCCAGAACGCACCATAATTGGCAAATTTGAAACCCCACAGCCGTTTGCCCGTGGCGGCGTCGAGAGCCACGAATTCACCCTGGTTGGATTGAAAAAACACGCGGCCGTCCGCCACGACCGGTGTGCAGCGCGGGCCGTTTTCAAATTCATCGTTCCACACCGGCGCCACGGGAGTGGCCCAGAGCGCTTGGCCGTCGCTCCGTCGCAAGGCGCGCACGGTCTCTTGCCCGTCGGATTCATCCGCAAAATACAGTCGCTCGCCCTGCACCACCACGCCGGCATAACCGTGCCCGACGGATTTGCGCCAGAGCAATCGCGGCGACGCGGGAATCTCGCTGGGCAGCGTCTCGGCGGTACGCCCGTCCCGTCGCAGACCGCGCCACTCGGGCCAGTCCGCTGCGCCAGCGACCAACGTCATCAGTGCCGGCAGGAGAGTGAGCGGGAAGGCCCACAACCGGGAAGACCTGAATGTCATGGGCGGATTCAAGCGGATACAATCCCGGGAGGGAATTGAAATTCCACTCGCGACGGTTACGCCAGGACGTTCTTGATGACTTCGCCCGCCACGTCCGTGAGGCGGAAATCTCGGCCCTGGAAGCGGTAGGTCAGGCGCTCGTGGTCGATCCCCAGACAGCGGAGCACGGTGGCCTGGAAGTCATTCACAGTGACGGGATTCTCCACCGCATTATAGCCGAGTTCATCGGTGGCCCCGTGGGTGATTCCCGGTTTGATGCCACCGCCGGCCATCCAGATCGTGTACGCCTTCATATGATGATCGCGGCCGTAGTTGCCATTGCCCATTTCACCCTGGTTCATCGGTGTACGACCAAACTCGCCGCCCCAGATGACCAGCGTGTCGTCGAGCAGGCCGCGCTGTTTCAGATCCCGGATGAGCGCCGCGGACGGGCGGTCGACGTTCTGGCAGGTGCGGGCGATGTCGGCGGGCAGGTTGTTGTGATGGTCCCAACCGCGGTGGTAAAGCTGTACAAAACGGACGCCCCGCTCCACCAACCGGCGGGCGAGGAGACAGTTGTTCGCGAAGGACGACTGGCCCGGCACAGCGCCGTAGTCCTCCAGAACATTCGGCGGCTCCTTCTTGAGATCCATCAGCTCGGGCACGCTGGTCTGCATCCGATAGGCCATTTCGTAGGATTGAATCCGAGTGTTGATTTCCGGGTCGCCGACCGCCTCGACCTTCAACTGATTCAAGTCCCGCAGGCCGTCCAGCAGACGCCGCCGCACTTTGTCATCGATGCCCTTGGGATTCGAGACAAAGAGGATCGGCTCGCCTTGGGAACGGAAATCCACGCCCTGATGGTTGCCCGGCAGGAAGCCATTGCCCCAATACCGCGTGAGGAGCGGTTGATCCTGACCGTGGCCCGAGGTGAGCACCACAAACGCCGGCAACTGCTCATTCTCGCTGCCCAGGCCATACGACAGCCACGCGCCCAGCGCCGGTCGACCCGCCTGGGTGCTGCCGGTCTGCATCATGGTCACCCCGGGGTCGTGATTGATGGCCTCCGTGTGCAACGAGCGGACGATGGCGATATCATCGACGATACCGGCGATGTGCGGCAGCAATTCCGATAATTCCGCGCCGGATTTTCCGTGGCGCTTGAATTTGAATTTCGTGCCGACGCAGGTGAGTTTTTGCCCCGCGAGTTGGGCGATGCGCTGGCCCTTGGTGTAACTTTCCGGCATGGGCTGACCGTTCAATTCGATCAGCTTGGGCTTGTAATCGAACAGGTCCAATTGCGAAGGCGCGCCGGATTGGAAGAGATAGATCACCCGTTTCGCCCGCGGGGCGAAGTGGAGCGGGTTGAGCACGCCATGGGAGGACGGGGGGCCGGCGGGGCTTGCGGAGGGAGTGGCTCCGGCAAAGAGATTGCGGTTGAGCAGCGACGCGAGCGCCAGCGTGCCCAGGCCGCGCGCGGACCGACCGAAGAAGTAGCGGCGGGTCATTTCCTGCAAGTGAGCAGCGTGGAGAGGGTGGGGAAGCATTGGGACAGGAATTAGGGATTGGGGACTAGGGATTAGTGGGGCGCGCGCTATTCCTTGGTGATCGTCTCATCGAGATTCAGGAGCAAATTGGCCACGGCGGTCCAGGCCACCAGGTCGAGACTGTTCCGTCGCTCCGGCCGCTTGGACTCTCCGTGGGTCAGCAGTTCGGCCGCGGACTTCAAATCGTTCTGGTAGGTGGTCCTCATGTCGGCATGCACGCCGGCGATTATCTGCCGTTCCTGCGGCGACGGGGGGCGGGCCAGCACCGTCTGGTACGCGAAGGTGATTTGGTGATCCAGATCCGCTCCTCCCTCGGCCAGAATGCGCTCGCCAAAGAGATGAGCGGCTTCGATGAAGCCCTTTTCATTCAGGGTGACAAAGGCCTGCAACGGCGTGCAAGTCACACTGCGTTGCTCCGTGCAAATGGCCCGGTCCGGGGCGTCAAAGGTCATCAGGGTCGGGTTCAAGACCGTGCGCTTCCACAGCGTGTAGAGACTGCGACGATACAGATCGGCACCGGAACTTTCCTCGTATTTATTGCCGCCAAACATCTTTTCCTCCCACAGACCGGCGGGTTGATAGGGACGCACGCTCGGTCCCCCGGGAGTGCGTTTCCGATCCAGCAGGCCGGCGTAGTCGAGCGCGCAATCGCGGATCACCTCCGCGGGCAACCGCAGCCGCGGCGCGTGCGCCAGCAGTCGGTTCGCCGGATCGCGGTCCAAGTTCTCCGGAGTGGCCTTTGACGATTGCCGATAGGTGGCGGACAGGAGGATCCGCTTTTGCATGGCTTTGACGTTCCAACCGCCGTCGATGAACTCACGCGCCAGCCAGTCGAGAAGATCCGGGTGGGAGGGAAGTTCGCCCTGGGTGCCGAACTCGTTGCCGGTTTTGACAATGCCCGTGCCAAAATAAGCGGCCCAGTAACGGTTCACGGTGACGCGCGCGAGCAGGGGATGTTTGGGATCCACGAGCCACTTCGCCAAATCCAGGCGATTCGTCTTCCCCGTGGGAGGTAAAGGCGGCAGGGCTCGCGGGACGTCGGCCATGACCCGATCCCCCTTGGCGAGATAGTCGCCGCGGATGCGGATCTGCGTGATTCGCGGTTCCGCCATGTCCTCCATGACGCGCAGCGTGGGAATCTTTCCGTCCAGGTCCTTGGCGGCCTGACGAACGGCGGCGAGCTTGCCGTTTACCGCCTGGGCCGCGGCGGAAAAGTTCTCCCGGTAGTATTCCCGCAGGGCCGGTTCGGGAGTGTCGGTCGAGGCGCGGGTGGCGAAAAAACGGTATTGAATGGCCGGAGGTAAAGCGGCGGTTTCGGCGAGCCCTGAGGCAGAACTGGCGGACCAGCGAAACCGACCCAACAGCTGCTGCGGTGCGGCGGCCTCAAATTTCAACTTCGCCTTGAGTCGCACACCGCCGGCGAAAAGGATGGGTCGCCGGGACACGAAGATCGCCTGGTGCTGGCCCCGCGTTTTTTCGTCCGCTCCCGCGACTCCCCAGCCGGTGGCCGGTTGGTCATCCAGCACGGCGCTCACCGGAAAATCCTTCTGTTCGAAGTCGGCCAGCGCCTGACCGAAGGCAACCGGGTAGCGGGTTACCGGTTGCTGCGGTCGCTCAAACAAGAACCCATACAGGCCGCTCCCGTGACGCACCTTGAGAAGCAGGGTGTTTTCGCCCGGACGAAGCAGCACCAGGAATTCATCCGGGGCGGGCGCGACGCGTCGAAAGACCTTTCCATTCTCCACCGAAGCGCCGTTCAACCACAATTGCAGACCACCATCGGTCCCGGTCTTGAAGCGGACATACCGCGCGGATTTCACGGAGACTTTCCGGAAAAAATAGCTGACCTGCTCGTCGCCGGAAAGCGGCTGGAGGGTGTCGTCCTTCCACTCCGGTCGTTCCTTCCAGCGCAACCGGTCGCTCTCGTAGGCCTTGGTGAGATCGATCTGGCCTTCGTTGATGAAGGCCTTCTCAAAAACCTCCTTGCTGGAAGCGGCAGCGAATGGACCCACGGAGGACCAGGTACCCCACTCGATCCCGGCCACGGACGGCTCGCGTTCGGGGGCGGCACTTTCCGCTGTCACCTCCAGGCCCGTCAGAATAAAATTCCCGTTGGTACCCCGGCCGACGCCATTGCCGGGAAGGCGCTCATGCGTCAAGGCTTCCAGGCGCAGGGCGGTGATCTCCGGTTGGGTCGTTTCCAGCGTCACTTCATACGTGTCCTTCGCCGGCACCGCACCACTGACGAGGAAGGATCGATCCTCCAGCATTCTCAATTCGGCACCGCTCGTGGCCAGTCCCAGTAGCGGTTGGAAGGGTTCCCAGCCCGACAGAACGCGCTGACGATGCTTCTCTTCCCAGGTGGCCTGCGACTGGATCAACGGAACGTCCGGTTGGTCGAGGAGTTCGCGTCGCTGTTTTTCCAGGGCGACGATCTCGGCCTGAAGTTTGCCCTGGGCCGCCGTTTGATCCGGCGTCGGAATTTTGAGGAACGGCGGCGCCGGATCGCTGTCCAGGCCTCGTTCCGGAATGCGATTGAAGAAGTCGTAGAGCTGATAATACTCGCGCTGGGTGAAGGGATCGTATTTGTGGTCGTGGCACTCGGTGCAGGCTGTGCTGGAACCCAGAAACACAGTGCCGAACGTGTTGACCCGGTCGGTCACGTACTTGTTCATGTACTCGTCCGGATCCGCGCCGCCCTCGGTGCTGCTCATGCCATTGCGATTGAAGGCGGTGGCGATGCGTTGATCCGCCGTGGGATTGGGCAGCAGATCGCCGGCGAGTTGCTCCAGGGTGAACTGGTCAAACGGCTTGTTTTCGTTGAACGAACGAATGACGTAATCCCGGTACTGCCACATGGATCGCGGCGCGTCGGCATGGTAGCCATCGGAGTCCGCATAGCGGGCCAGGTCCAGCCAGTGCATGGCGAGTTTTTCACCATACGCCGGCGACGCCAGCAGCCGGTCAACCGCCTTTTCGTAAGCGTTGGTTGAGGTGTCGGCGAGGAAGGCGTCAACCTCGGCAATGGTCGGAGGCAGAGCGGTGAGATCGAGCGTGGCCCGGCGGATAAGCGTGCGTTTGTCCGTTTCGGGCGAGGGTTTCATCCCGGCTTTCTCCAGCCGGGCCAGGATGAAGTGATCGATTTCATTGCGGGGCCACTTGGAATCGCTGACCGGCGGCAGGGCAGGGCGCTCCGGGGTGACGTAGGACCAGTGCGGTTTGAATTCCGCTCCCTGGGCGATCCAATCCCGGAATAATTGCACATGTTCCGCCGTGAGATGTTTCCCGGTCTTCTTGGGCGGCATCCGATCGTCGTCATCCTTCGAGACAATGACCTTCAAAAGTTCACTGCCCGCGGTGTCGCCGGGGACGACGGCCCGATGGCCGGATTCCAGGGTGGCGGTGGCATCCGCGCGGAAGTCGAGACGGAGTCCACCCTTGCGCTTGTTCTTGTCCGGCCCGTGACATGCGAGGCAGTTCTCGGAAAGAACCGGGCGGATATCCCGATTGAAGTCGATGCGAGTGGCCTCGGCCGCCCAGCCCGTGGCGGCGACGAATGCCATCAGAAGGGAGAATCCCAGCCGGCCTCTCTGGAGACTAGAAGTTCGCATCAAGCACATGAGTTTTGGAAACAGTGGGACGGGAAGCCCGCGAGGCAAATTCAGGTTCCGTCTGCGGCGGCGGATGTAGGACGAAACCCTGCGAATGGGCGTGAGCCTCCCGGCCATCAGAATTTTTTTCGCACACCACTGGCCGCTGGGGTGTGGTTTCGGGTTTTCCAGCGGGCGAAGTTTGATGCACGGTAGCGGCTTGATGAGTGGGGCTCGAGTTTCGTGGGCAGAACGATGTTTGCGGCGGTTGGCGGAGGCGCTGATCCGCCATCCGGCGCGCTTTGTGTGGCCGCAGGGATTGCTCTTTGTGGCCCTGACGTCACTGGCGGTGGCGCGTTTGCAGTTCGACATGGATCGAAATGCGCTGGTCGGGGCGGAAAAGGACAGTCATCGCAATTTTCTAGCGCTCAAGCGGGAGTTTCCCAGTCAGGACGACATGGT
>JAYTHD010000510.1:0-8050 GCA_043732975.1 Verrucomicrobiota bacterium | reverse complement strand
GCGGCGCCGCAGACCTTCGGCATCCAGCTGGCAGCGGGAAAGGTGGTATCCGTCCATGGGAACGACGGCGATGTCGGGCCGCTCCGCTTGAAGCGCCTTGGACAGCGTCGTCTTGCCGCTGCCGGGAATGCCGGCGATGCCGACCAAAAATGCCCCGGGCCGCTGGCGCAAGGCCGCCCAAATCGGCCGAGTCCAGTCCGACCTATTTGTCCGCGAATCCGATGCGGTGAGCATGGCTTGGGAGCTTTATTTCTGAAAGGCAATCGTGTTCGTAAGTTGCTCGTGGCTTTTGGAAGGACAATACGATTTCATCGGTTAAACCTTGTTGGTCTTTCGCGATAGCGGTGGGCGGAGACCCAAAAAACGCCGCGCCGTGCGGACGTTTTGCCGAATTTCTTCCGTGTTGGAAAAGAGCCGGGGACGCGCTTGTGGTTCCGCCGGGGTGTCTGCCAGAGTGGCCGGGAATCATGAATCTCAGCGAAATGACCTGGCCCGCAGTGGCCGCCCTCGACAAGCGGACGCCGGTGGTGATTCCCGTGGCCGCCTTGGAACAGCACGGGCACCATCTGCCCGTCTTCACCGACAGCCTGCTCCTGGGTGAAATCATCCGTCGGATGAGTTTGAGCCTGGGCGATCGGGTGCTGTTTGCGCCGCTGATGTGGTTGGGCAATTCGGATCATCATCTGGATTTCGCCGGCACTCTCTCCGCCCCGCCGCGGACGTATCTCGATCTACTGTCGGGTCTGGTGGAGAACTTCCTGATGCACGGTTTCAAACGCATCGTGTTTTTGAACGGGCACGGCGGCAATGATGTGCCGGGCAAACAGGCGATCTTTGAACTCCGACAACGCCACCGGGAGCGCGCTGATTTGTTGCTTCTTTTTGGGACCTATTGGCATCTCGCCGAGCAGGCTTGGGAATCCGTGCCGGGAACCTCGCAGCGGCACATGGGGCATGCCTGCGAATGGGAGACCTCAATGATTCTGCGGATTGCGCCGCAGTTGGTGGTTCCACCTTTGGACCGGTTGTCGCCCGTCCCCTTCGGCAACGCATTTGAACCGGGATTTCGCGGTTGGATCACCAAGGATCGAACCGTGCCCGGGCACATCGGAAGTCCGCACCTGGCGACGGCTGAGAAGGGCGAGGCGCTGTTTACCGCCTTCACGAGCGGGGCGCTGGAATTGATGGAGCGGGTGATCCGCTGGGATGGCGTCTCCTGGGAAGGCTGATCGATGAAGGATACGCCGCTCCATTCCACTTGCGCCGCATGATCTCCGCCCCGGCGCCGACGCGTCCCTCGACGTGGAAGTGGTGGATCTGCGGGCTCCTCCTGCTGGCGTCGACGCTGAACTACATGGATCGGCAGACGTTGTCGAATGTGGCGACGCGCATCTCCAAACAGTTCCATCTGCGCGAGGAGCAGTACGGCACTATCGAGACTTTCTTTGGCCTGGCGTTCGCATTTGGGTCCTTGTTTTTCGGCTGGTTGGTGGATCGGTTGCCGGTCCGCTGGGTTTATCCCGCGGTTGTGTGTCTGTGGTCCGGCGTGGGTTTTTTGACGGCCTCCGTCGGCAGCTATCCGGAACTCCTGGCCTGTCGCACGTTGCTGGGTTTTTTCGAAGGCGGCCACTGGCCGTGCGCCATCAAAACCACGCTGCGCCTGATGGAATCGAAGGACCGTTCCATGGGCAACAGCGTCCTGCAGAGTGGCACGTCCATTGGGGCGATCCTGACGCCGCAATTAATGAAGCTCTTTCTCACCGATGACCCGGACAGTTGGCGTCCGGCTTTTCAACTCGTGGGCGTGGTCGGCGGCCTTTGGCTGCTCGTTTGGCTGTATTCCGTGCGCGAAAACGATTTTCGGGAGGAACCCAGGACAGCCAGGTCGCCCGTCGGGCCGTCGTTTTGGAGCGTGGTCTGGAGCCGGCGCATGGCGACGGTGGTGGTGGTCATCTCACTGATCAATACCGGGTGGCAGATCCTGCGCGCGTGGTTGACCAAGTTCCTGATTCAAGGCCGCGGGTACAGCGATGCGGAGGCGTTGAATTTCAATTCGGTCTTTTTCATCACCTCGGATGTCGGCGTCTTCGCCGCGGGTTTTCTGACCTTGTGGTTGCACCGACGGGGCGCTTCGGTGCATCGCGCCCGATCAGTGACGTTTCTGGGCTGCGCGTTGTTGAGTGCGGCGTCGTTGTTCGTTCTGATCCTGCCCAAGGGACCGGCGCTGCTGGTGGTGCTGTCAATCGTTGCCGCGGGTGCGCTCGGAGTTTTTCCCATTTACCACGCACTGACCCAGGAAATTGCCCCGCAGCATCAGGGTAAAATCAGCGGCCTGGGTTCCTTTCTCGCGTGGTTGTGGGCGCCGGCCCATAAGTACTACGGGCTGCTCGTGGATCGCACGGGTTCCTTCGATCTGGGTTTCGCCCTGGCCGGGTGCGCGCCGCTGCTGGCGTGGCTCGTGCTCGCCTGCCTGTGGGGACGCGACCGGGGTGACGGCGGCGAGCGCGAATCCCGGCGACCCGGAACCTGACTCACCCGGCGTGATTGGGACGAAGCCCGGCGCGGACGAGGCAACCGGTTGTTGGGCCGCCGGGGTAGGGAATGCCGGGACCAGTCTCGGAAGTGACAGCCGCACGCATTTCATTCAGGGTTAGGATCATGATTCGTTTTCGTGTCCTGCTCGCTGCCGTCGTGGCGTGTTTCCTGGGAATCCACCCGGGATGGGCCGTGGAAATAAAATCGGGGCCGACCGCCGAAGCAACCCTCACCAACGCGGTGATCCGTTGGTCGACCGATGGTGCCGCGGGCGGACGCGTCCACTTCGGCACGGCCGTGAAGCAAATGGATGGCCGGGCGGCGGCCGAAGCGATTTCCAGCGAGCACGAGGTGCGGATCAAAGGTCTCCGGCCGGACACGACGTATTGGTACACGGTCGGCACCGCCCGGCTGCCCCTGGCGACGAACTCGTTTCGCACCGCCGGATCGGGCGAGCCTTCCCGGCCCGGCCATGGCGCGGTGAAGCCGGAGGTCGCCGCGACCCCGAAGGCGGCCGGAACGACGGCTACCCCTGCCGCCGCCGCGGCCGGCAAGGGTGGGTTCGATGCCACGCAATATAAAGTGCCGCCGGCCCGACAAACCTGGGGCGCGCCCCGCACGTTGCAGGATCATTTTGACCGTCATGGCGCGGATTTCGGTGCCAAGAACCCGGACGATTACGCGGCCCAAGCGTGGCTTTTTCTGCGTCGCGCCAAGGTGGAGGGTTTGCCGGCGAAGCGGGATGACGATGGTGTGCTGCGCGTCTACGAAGCGAAGACCCGGACGTTTGCCTCCTATAATCGGGACCTGACCGCCAAGACGTTTTTCAAGCCCGGGCGACGCGATTATTTCGATGACCAACCGGGCAAGCCCGTGGATCTGAACAAACTGGTTCCCTAGACGCACCGCCCGCCCTTCGACTCCCGGTCCTTTCCCTTTTGTTTATGCCCAAAAAAACCAAATCCTTGAATGTCTGTCCGGTTTGCGAGCAGGCGGTCCTGACGGAGCCGGCGCGCACGCCCAAGTCCGGTGGGGGATCTTACGAGATCTGTCCGTGCTGCGGTTTTCAGCACGGCGTGGACGACGATGACAAGGGTATTTCCTACGCCAAAGCCAGGACGGCGTGGCGCAAGGCGGGATCCAAGTGGACCAGCAAGACCCAGCCGCCTCCGAAGGACTGGGCATCCAAGTAACCCTCGGCACCGTATTGGCGAAAGGCACTGACTTCTCTCGCGGGAGTGGATCGGTCAATCCTGGGCCTGCTGGAGGATTTGTTCGGCGGCGCGGCGGACGTTGTCGCGGAGTTGCGGCGGACCGACCACGGTACAGGCACCGCCCCAGCTGAGGATCCAGCGCTGGACTTCGCTCAGGCTGCCCAATTGAAATTCCAGTTCGATGCCGCCTTGGGCGAGGGCGTGGATCTTCTGCGAGGGATGCCAGCGCTTCTCCTCGATGTAACTGGCCACGGAGGTATCGAAGCGCAGGACCACCTTGAAATCCCCCTGGCGCGAGTGCACACCGAAGGATCCTTGAAGTTGCTGTTCCAGCACGAAACGGGCGGGTCGCGAGAAGGTTTTTCCGTTGGTTTCCAGCGATAGGATGCGGGCCGGCACAAAGGTACGGATGGCTTGGCGCAATTGGTCGTAGGCGAAGAGATACCAATCGCCGTTGATATTGGCGAGATGATAGGGGTCAACGATCCGCTCCTCGCTTTGTTTGGCACCGGGTTTGCGATAGACGAGGCGCAGCTGTTGACGTTTTTGCAGGGCCACCGCCAGTGTGGTCAGCACCTCGGCGTGGAGGATGGGCTCGGCGCTGGTGCGAAACGAGATGGAACGGTCCCAATCGGCCAGGTGGAGGGTGACGGTATCGGGCAGGCTCTCGGCCAGCTTGCGCAAGGCACCGGAAAGCCGCTCCTCGAAGGGCGTGCCGCGATATTGGTGGAGCGCCTTCTCCGCCACCATCAGGGCAAAGAGTTCCCCTTCGGAAACCTGCATTGTGGGAAATCCCTCGACCGGCTCGGTGTAATAGTAGCCGAATTTCCGCGGAAGATACTTCAGCGGCAGGTTGAGCCGGTACAGCATAAATTCCAGATCGCGCTGCGCCGTCTTGATTGAGATTTCGAATCGCCGACTGATCTTCGTCGTGTTGGGATATTCACCGGCGGCGATCATGCCGTGGATTTTCATCATCCGTTCCAGCGGCGGTCGCGAGGACGGCAACCGCAGCATGGGGCGGGGCGCCTTGGGCACCTGGACGGGTGGGGTGGATGGCTTCAACGGCATGGTGCTTCAACGTGGTGCGTCGACGCCGGTGGCCAAGAAAATCAAAACCTATCGCCGCTCGCTGATCCGCTGGCAGAACCGGTCGCGGGCCGAGGCCCAAACTCCCTGCGGATCCGGTTGCGGCTCGAAGGTCTGGAGTTCTTCGGAGGCCAGCACGGCTTCGCGGATTTCTTTCATTGACGAAAGCTCGCCCCGGGTGCGCAACTGAATCAGGGCATTGCCCAGGGCCGTCGCTTCCACCGGGCCGGCGATGACCGGACGTCCCGTGGCGTTGGCGGTCAGTTGATTCAACAGCTGGTTGCGACTCCCGCCGCCCACGATGTGGATGACTTCAATCCGATTTCCAGTCAGTCCCTCCAATTGATCGAGCACAAACGAATACTTGAGCGCGAGACTGTCCAAAGCACATCGGATCAAGGCGGCCTCGGTCTCGGGACAGGGCTGGCCGGTCTCCTGACAATACGACTGAATCGCGGCCGGCATATCGCGGGGATTCAGAAAGCGCGTGTCGTCGGGATCCACCCAGGAGCGGCCGCCGGGTGCGGCGGCGGCGAGGGCCGCAAGTGCGGCGTAGTCGCTGGTGCCGCCACTTTCGGCAAAGCGCTGGCGACAACGTTGAATCAACCACAGACCCATCACGTTTTTGAGCACGCGCCAGGTGCCATCGACTCCGCCCTCATTGGTCACGTTGCAAGCAAGCGCCGACGGGGAGAGCAGGGGCACCGGACTTTCAATGCCCACCAGCGACCAGGTGCCGGAGCTGATGTAGGCCCAGTCCGAATATCCCGTCCGGCGCGTGGGGACCGCGACCACGGCCGAGGCGGTGTCGTGGGTGGCTGGAGCAATCACGTCGATCGCCGGCAACCCGGTGCGTTCACCGACCGCTCTTCGGAGGGAACCGAGGCGTGTGCCCGGCTGGACCAACTCCGGCAGGAATTGAGTGGGCAAGTCCAGACGCCGCAGTAGCCCGGTCGACCATTCCCGCGTCGTCGGATGCAGACACTGCGTGGTGGTGGCGTTGGTGAATTCGGCCACCCGCGATCCACTGAGGCACCAGTTCAGCCAATCCGGTATGAGCAACACTCGATCGGCCGCGGCCATCATTTCCGGATGGGCTTCGTGGTGCGCGAGCCACTGGCACAGGGTGTTGATCTCCAGAAATTGGGATCCCGTCGCCGCAAAGATCTCGGGCCGGGGAATTCGCTGACAAAGCTTCTCGACCCATCCGCGGGTGCGGGCGTCCCGGTAGCAGAAGGGGAGGCCCAGAAGTTCATCGGTGCGCGACACCAGGACGAAGTCCAAGCCCCAGGTATCGACGCCCACGCTGGTGATCCGTCGGGAGTGTTTCCGCCCGGCCAGGGTGAGACCTTCCTCCAAGCCCTGCCACAATCGGGCGACGTCCCAGCGCAACGAATCCGCGATCGCCACTGGTCCGTTGGCGAAGCGGTGCACTTCTTCCAGGGAAATCCGCCGACCGTCCCAGGCGGCGGCCATCACCCGGCCACTTTCGGCACCGACATCCAGGGCAAGCAGGATGGATTCACTCATGCGATGCCGGCCAAAGGAGCGATGAAGGGAAGGTCAGGCAAAGGAAACGCGCCGGCAGATGGCAGCGGAAACCGGAGTTTGAACCGCGGATAAACGCGGATCTCCAAAATGCTGATACGAACCGAAGTGAAGCGCCACGGGACCGCTTCAGCTGCGACGGGCCGACGGCACGCGTCGCGAAAGATACTTTGGCGTTTTATTGCTACGACAGAACCAGAACCGACTCGAAAGGATCTGAGTCAAGAGCGTGGATGGCTTGCTCGTGTGTCGTGATAAGCTGAACGAGCTGCTGCCGGGTGCAGTTTCCGATGCGGAGCCAGACGATTTTGGGTGGGTGGCTGTAAAGCAAACTTCGCTGCTGAAAATCGGAGTCCTTCGAGATAATCGTGAAGCCGTTCGCGCGGGCATGCTCCCAGACGTCCTCGTCGGAAAGTCCCAGCAGCCCACACTCGCGAACATGTGTGCTTCCGGGAAAAAGCGTCGCCAGCAACCCCGGCAGCTTCGGCGAGAGGTTCTCATCAAAGAGCAACTTCATGCGGGACGACGTTCAGCCGGCGGTCGCGGTCTGCGGCGAAGGCAAAGCATGCCTGAATATCGGCGGCAGTGAGGTCGGGGAAGTCGTCCAGAACCTCGGGAATGGTCATGCCGCCGCCGAGATAATCGAAAACATCGGCCACGGAAATGCGCGTGCCGCGAATGCAAGGTTTGCCACTACGGATAAGTGGGTCAATGGCAATGCGCTCGCGATAGTCCATTTATCAAAGTTAGGATTTCGGGTCGTGCGAGTCAAGATACGCGCAAAATCGTTCGGTGACCCAGACTCAGCGACCCGGCGCACGAGGCGTGTGGATTGCAGCCATGACGCTCCCGCCGTTCGCGGCAGCTCATGACCGAGGCGCGGGAGCCGTTGCCTGAGACGAAATCCCACACCGTCGGAGCACGCTGTCGAAGTGGTTTAGCCTTGCGCCGATCACTATGACAGTGCCCTCATTTTAGCGGCCGCCTGCGCAATTTATTCATCGTGCAGCGGAGTTCGTGTCCCTCTTGATCTTGGCAGACGTATCCAGTGCAAGCTTTTGAATGGCCGTGTTTGGATAGAATTGGAGATTGGAGAGAAGCGACAATGCGATGCGTGCATTCTGTCCGTATTCACCCAATGCCCAAAGGTTCAACGCGAGACTTTCTGCATCGGAACCTGAAGTAACCTCTGCCATGACCCGCGGGACGATTTTGCCCGGCTGCGCCCGCATTCGGGCAAGAGCGACCGCGGACGCTCCACGCATCCGGCTGTCTGTCGAGCCCAGACTTTTCAGCAGCAGGTCTGTGGCGCCTTCCGCTCGCGTGGAAAATGAGGATAGAGTCAATAGGGCGGCGGAATGTAATAGGCTCGGCGGTCCCATATTGGGCGGGAGCGTCTTTATGTTGAGGACGTTCGTGATGGCGAGAATGTCCGCTTCCCGGGTGGGACGGATCGACGATAGCACGACTAACCCCGCGAGAGCGAGATCAGGGTCCCTCAACATGGGGATGATTTCGGGAACAGCGTTTGCACCCAAGGGGCCGAGCCTATGGAACACGGCCGCTGCTCTTACCTGGTTATCAAAGGCGTCGTGAAGGGTTGGATGAAAAATCTTCTCGATGATTGGGTACTTCTGGGAAAGGGAATAAAACCAGACTCGGGG
>JAYTHD010000509.1:0-2990 GCA_043732975.1 Verrucomicrobiota bacterium | reverse complement strand
GAAGGAGCGGGGAGCCATCGCTCACGATGCCATCCGGAAGGCTCGAAAGGTCGAGGTTTTCCGGGACAAAAAGACCGTTCCGGCTTCCCGGCACACAGTCCTTGTGGCTGCCATCGTCCGATCGCCGGCGCAGGCCGATGATTTTTCCCTCTCCGTCCACCATTGGGAAGGTCCACCAACCCGTTCCCGTTCGACCGTCATACCCGCCGGTGTCGATGCCGATGCCGAACCTCTTCAAACTCCGGACGCTCAAGCCAAGGGTCGCGGCCAGTCGTTCCAATCGCTTCGGATTCACGGAGGTCTGATGTTGTTTACAAATGATCTTCCATTCCGCCGTGGACCGTTTGGGTGGTTCGGCGGCGGCGACGGCGCGGGGAAGCTGCACTCCGAGTTGATCCGCGCGGTGTATGTATCCGGTCCGGCCATCCTTCTGCGGGCATGGCCGAGTGCTCGGTGTCCGCATGCACTTGATGACCGCCCCGTCTTCAGTGCGCGTGCAGTCCCCTTTGTGCTGGCATGCCGGGCATACGCCCTTGATGCGGACCCATCGGGACGGCGGGTGGGAGGTGACGGTGTTCATGCGCGTGCCCCCTCCCGCTGGTCCATGCCGATCGTGTCGGAGGCCGTCTGAAAATTCATTGATTGGATTTCGGGTTCGCTGAACCCCATCTGGCGAAGTCGATAACCCTGCTTTGTGGTGCAACGCTTGGATTTCAGACTGGATATCACCGCCGACGCCTGCCTGAGGCAGTACCCCACGGCGGTCGGCCGCTGAACCCCAAGCACCACAAGCAAGGCAATCTGCTTTTCGCTTGCGCCACCCTGGTTGATGCCGGACTCCCTCGCTGGCGAAGAATGATGGGGGTCGAGTCCATCGACCTCTTCCAGATAATAGTTGGTCGCTGTACCGACAAGGGCCGCGCGCTTGGCTGTGTCCCGCCGTCGTACCTCATCCGCCTCCTGTTTACGGAGTTCCCCTATTTCGGCCTCCATTTCGGCCCGGACCTGCTCCACCTCGCGCTGTTCTTGAACCTCCGCTGCGGCTTCCTCGAGCGCGTCGTCGAGGTCCACCGCCCCCGCCTGGGCCAACTTCTTTGCCCGATCCACCACGGCTTCATCGTGCTGGCCGCACAAAAGATCGAACGCACAGACAAGTCGATGTCGCCCGCTGTTTCCCACAAAGTCGAGGATTTCGACGAAGGGCTTCGGACTTGCCGCGATAGCCTCCCGGCGTGCGCTGGCATGGGGAAGCGTCCCGAGATCGTGGGCGATTTCTTCAAGCGGGCGGGTGCCTCTCCCGATCATCTGGGCGAACAGCGGGCGGCTTTTGGTGGGCCGCGCGATGACGATGCACTCGATACTCGGCTCGTCGAAGCCTTCGGTAGCGATGGCACAGTTCACCAAAAACTGAAACTCACCACGGGCAAACCCCTTGAGGATTTTGGGGCGTTCCTCTTTATCGGTCGTTCCACTGATGTGCATGGCCGATCCGGGGATCCACCGGTTGAGGATTTCGGCCATGCGGTCGGCGTGGGCGACGGAGACGGTGAAGACCAGCGTCTTTCGTCGCCGTTTCCCTTCGATGAGCGATTCCAACCGGGCCACGCGATCCGGGGCATCTTTGATCGAGGCCAGCGAACCGGGCGGAAGCCCACAAGCCACTTCCAAGGTTGCATGCGCGATCCCATGCAGGGGCTTCTCGGCGATCATCGCCGCTTCCAGATCGTCCTGTGCCAGATCACCGGCGCGTGTGCCGACCTTCGAGAAATCCAACCCGTCGATGACGACGCTGCGCTGCCGAGGCTTCACCAGATAGCCGTCCGAAATGGCCTCCGGAAGGTCATAGGTGTACGCGACGGTGTCACACACGGCCCCGAGGTTTTCGCCGTCGCCCCGGTCGGGTGTGGCGGTGACGCAGAGGACTTTCAAATCCGGATTGCCTGCAAGAAAATAGTTCACCACGGCTGACCAGGTGGACGCCAGAACATGATGCCCTTCGTCGATGACGAGCAGAGAAAACTCCATCGGGTCGAACTTGGATATTCGCTTTTTCGTTCCCAAGTCCGCATTCAGTGTTTGGACCGAGGCGACGACAATCTGGGCCTTGCCGTGCATGCAATTTTCGTCGCTGGCCTCTTCGGCCTTTTCCATGGCCGGCATGATGCCGGTCACGGCCTGCATCTTTTTTGCGGCCTGCCGGATCAACTCTTCGCGGTGCGCCACCACCATCACGCGGCCGTGGGCGAGCATCTGATGCGCGAGATGCGTGAAGACGATGGTCTTGCCTGTACCAGTCGCCATGACAGCCAGCACGGAGCGGTAATTTTCGGCAAAGCGGCTCACCACGGCGTCGATGGCGGCCTGCTGATAGGGTCTCGGATGCATGCTCATGGGCGCACCTCCCCGTTTTTCAGTTCCGATGGCAGGCCATTGAATTGTGGTTCGTTGAGCCAGCCCGTGCCCTTGCAGACGTTGCATTTTTTGTCTTTGTGCGGATAGGGGCAGATCGCGTAGGGGCGGCCGTGGTTCAGCGCAGAACGCAGATTACGGATGTCTTTCGCCACCTCCTGGAGGCTCGCCCGTAATAACTCTCCGCCCGGTGGAGGAAGATCTTCTTTCGGCCCCATGATCCCGTGGACCGCCTTCATCAACTGCTTGAGGTGATTGAGCCCGTCGTCGAATTGATCGCGCCGCTCGAAGGCGGGAACGAGCGTCAACGGAAGGGCCTGGCCGACTTCATCCGTAATCGGGGCAGATTTTTCTGGGTCGGCAGTCAGCGGAGAAAGCGTCTTTTTGGCGGGTCTGCGAAGCGCTTCATCCACGCTCTCTACCTTTCCCGCTGCGATCTTCCTGGCCGCCGCGATCTGCTGCCGGGGATGCTCACCCGCGAGCTTTTTCAGTTCGGATTTGTTGTCTGCGGTGGGGGTTCCCCGGATGAGATCCTTCGCGGTGTCATCGAGGTTTTCGGAAATATGAATGGCCCGTTGGAT
>JAYTHD010000508.1:0-4194 GCA_043732975.1 Verrucomicrobiota bacterium | reverse complement strand
GGGAATTTGGTGGGATCCGCCTCGCGGATGTCGATCAAGCGCGACGCCGCCGTCGTTGGCACCTTACCGGTAGGTGGCGAACAATTCGTTCGCGAAAGGGTAAAGTTGGGCGGAACGGGCCTGGGGGTCGCGGAGATTCTCCACATGTCCATCCAGAAACGAGAAGATCACCCGGCCGTCATGCATTACAAAAACCCCGTTCGCCTCCGTGCCGCCGGGGTGGAACGCGGCGTTGAGCATGGTCTTGGGATCCTCATTCACGAACGCCACCTTGCCGGAGGGATTCTGCACCCGGTCCAAGTTGACGCCGGCGGGACCGACACCCTTGACGCCCGGATCAAACCAGCCGTTCAGACTGTAATTGACTCGCAGGGCCGCTCCCAGTTTACCTGAACTGGGACAGCGGTAGACCTGGCGCAAGCCCAGGTCCGTTCGGTCCATTCGTTGACGACGTTCGTTCATGACGTAGGGGTAGATCGAACCGGACTCCGGATGGAATCCAAAATCAGAGGCCTTCCAAGCTGAACTTAAAGCGATCTCGTCCAAGGTCTGGCCACCCCAGACCCAATCCGGTTCCAGGTTTCTGCGGATGCCGCCGGGCCACGGCAGGTTGTCGCGGTAATCCGGCGCATAACTCAGCAGGGCGAAGGAAAGTTGACGCAGGTTGCTGCGGCAAACCGTGGCCCGGCCGGATTCGCGAGCCTTGGCGAAGGCCGGTATCAAAAGGGCCGCCAAGATGCCGACCACCGCCACGACCACGAGAAGTTCAACCAACGTAATCGCCACCGCTTTCCGGCGGTGGCGATCAGATGATGAAGGCCGCAGTCTCACAGGACCTTGATTCAAGCCGGCTGCCCGGGCGGGGGACTACTTTCGATAGGTCGCCCGGTCCTTCAGCCAATTGTGATCGATCTTGCTGACCTCCGGCACGCCGGCGTGGTGATCGTGCCAGGGACCATCTTCGGTGGACAACCCGCCGGTCCGCTTGGTGAATGCTCCGTTCGCCCAGCGGTGAGATTCGGCATGCCCGTCCAGATAAGCGAAGTTGGAGCTGTTGCCATGGCTGTCGCTCGGGACGTGGTACACCGAGGTTTCATCCATGTTGATTCCGAAAAACGGACGACAGACGGAAAACGTGTGGATGTCGACGAAGGTGTAGATGTCGCTCGGTTTGGAGCACTGCGAGATTTTTTGAAAAACGGTGTAAGTGCCGCTGAGATTTCCCTGGCCCGAGTAGCCGCCGGGCATGGCTTTGGTGGGGGACCAGCCCACGTAGGAATTCAGGCCGTAATTGCGCGCCACGAACTCTTTTTTGGAAACCCCGTCGGGCGAGATTTTCCGGGTGTCACCGGGGCACCGGAAGCTGCCTTTCGCCCCCATATAAGAGGCCAGCAGAGAAACCTTCGGCGAAGTGAGAAACCTTCCCGCGGTCGCCTCGGTCAACTGGGACTGTTCACGCCCCTCCACCCAGCACGAAGGCACAAATCCTGCCGGCGGATTGCCGTTGGCATCAAAAGTCAGACTGTCCGAGCCCTCATTGTTCGGGACGTGAAAGTCAGCGTTCTCGGCCGCATAGGTGTGGCCGGCGAGGCCCAGTTGCTTGAGGTTGTTGAGACAGGCAATGCCCGTCGCCTTGGACTTGGCCCGAGAAAGTGCGGGTAAAAGCATGCCGGCGAGGATGGCAATGATCGCGATCACCACCAGCAACTCGATCAGCGTGAACCCCCGGCGAGGCTGGATGGGCAGACTTATTTTCATAGTTTCTCGAACCAATCTTGTGTGGAGCAAGCCATAGTTTGCGGTGCAATTCGTTTCAAGGCAAACGTGAAATTTAACCGGAAAGTAACTCATCCAACTCGGCGAGGGGACCTTCATGGTGTTGATCCAGAGCGAGTTGGCGGGCGGCGAGGAAGGCCGCCCGGGCGGCGGGAGGATTTCCGGACTGCAATTCGATTTTCCCCAGGAGGATTTGTACCAACATCCAGTCACCCCGCTTCGACAGCGCCACCTGAAGGTGCTCACGGGCCTCCGGGAGTTCGCCGCGGTCGTACAACGCCTTGCCCAGACTGAAGCGGGCCAGTTCATTGTCAGGATAGCGGGCCACCAGGGCTCGCTGCTTCGCCAGCGGATGATTCATGGAGTATTCCGGGAGTAAAGTAAAGTTGGAAGGGGACTGTGGGTGCGGCGGTTGGCAAAGCCAAGGGGTTGGCCGGATTTAAAGGGCGGTTCCCCGACTCCCGCAAACCCGACCGGCGGCTTCATTTGGCCATCACGACATCGGGTTCTGAATCCGCGCCGGTCAGCGACCCGCCCCGGACACCATCGGCGAAGCTGGTGGTCTCGGTGGCGCGTTCGGGCGCGCCCTCGGCCTGGGCAAACTTCACGCTGACGATCCGGCTGACGCCCTGCTCCTGCATGGTCACGCCGTACAGGACGTCCGCCATGGCAATGGTGCGCTTGTTGTGCGTGATGACCACGAACTGGCTGTGCACCAGAAACCGGCTGAGCACCTTCAGGAAGCGATTGATGTTGGATTCGTCGAGCGGGGCATCGAGTTCGTCGAGCACGCAAAACGGCGAGGGTTTGACCTGATAAATGGAAAATAATAGCGCCACCGCGGTCATCGTCTGTTCACCACCGGAGAGCAGGCTGATGTTCTGGAGTTGTTTTCCCGGGGGCCGGGCCACGATGTCGATGCCGGATTCCAGGACGTCGCCTTCATCGACCAGCTTCAGATCCGCTTTGCCGCCGGCGAACATTTCGGCGAACAGGACCTGGAAATTGGCGCGGATCTTTTCAAACGTCTCCACGAACATCGTCTGGGTTTCGGTATTGATCCGATTGATGACCTCGCTGAGTTCCGCCTTGGCTTTGACGAGATCCTCATACTGGCTGTTGAGGAACTGGGAACGCTGCTCGGTCTCCTCGTACTCGTCGATGGCCACCAGATTGACAGGGCCGATGTCGTCCACCTTCGACTGCAATTCGGTCACCTGCCGGGCCACGGCGGTCCAATCGGTACTCAATCCGGCGGTCGCCATTTCCTCCGGCGTGACCGTTTCGATCTTGGGGGTTCCCTCGTCGGCAAAGGTTACCCGGATCGTCTCACTGCGAACGTCATCGAGACCCAGCTGATACTTGGTCTGGATCCGTTCGCGCAGGTTTTGGATCGCCATGGACTTCTGCGCCAGTTCGATTTCCAACTGACCCCGGCGGGACTGGAGCGACGTGACCAGAGTCCGCCGTTCCTTCAATTGATCCTCCCGGGAATGGATTTCACCTTCCAGGAATTTCCGATCTTCGATCAACTGGACGATTTGAGTCGAAAGGGTCTGACGTTCGCCCTGCAGCTGCTCGATTTGACGCCGACTCTGCTCAATGCCGGCTTCGAAATTGGCCCGGCGATCGCCAAAGGAACTCATTTCCTGGGCAATTCGGGCGACCAATCCTCCCAATTCACGAATCCGCTGTTCGAGGGGCAGACGCTGACGTCCGTGGGAGGCACAGAGCTGATCCTCGGTGGCCAGTTGTACTCGGGCATCGTTGAGGTCTTGACTGGCGGTATCACGCTTGGCGCGCATCTCCTCAACGAGAAGGGTCAATTCGGCGACCAGAGTTCCAGCGGCCTGCTCGCGCGCTTCGAGTTCAGCGACTTGAACGGACAACATTTCCCGCTTTTGATTGCCGACGGTTTCCTGACCGCCCAGAGCGATCAAATCGCGGTCCACCTGGTCCAGTCGGCTCTCCAAACTGCGGCGGGACGTTTGCAGGGCATTGAACTCGCCCTGCCGGGTGGCCACGGCAACTTCCTGTTGACGCAATTCCGTGCGGGCTTCCTCCAGGCTCGCTTGCAAGGCGGTTTGTTCGGAGAGCAAGGCACCTTTCGCACGACTCGACTCTTCGATCCGCCCGGCCAGCGCGGCGATTTCCGAGTGCAATTCGGCAATTTGATTCTTCCGGCCGAGAATGCTGGCGGGCGCCCTGCCGGACGGATTCAGGGCACCGCCGGTAAATATTCCGGCGCGGGTCAGGATCTCGCCGCCGGGAGTTACGAAGTCATAGCGCCCACTGGTCTCCCGGTAGCTGGCGATGGCCGTGGGCAGATCGGGGACAATTCGGGTATGTCCCAGTAGGGCCAGAATCAAGGGGCGGACGGCGTCATCGGCCGCGACGAAATCCATGGCGGCGATGCCG
>JAYTHD010000507.1:0-2671 GCA_043732975.1 Verrucomicrobiota bacterium | reverse complement strand
TGAGTCGCGGTCCCAATTGGAAGCCGACACTGTAGGGAGCGCAGTCGCCGGTGATGCCCGCCACTTCCTTCAGGGCCACCAAACCGGGACGCGTCGTGGACGTCAGTCGTTCCAAGCCGCTGGTCACCAGGATGCGATTCTCACCGGTCAACGGCACGAGATCGGCAATGGTCCCGAGCGCCACCAGATCGAGCAGCGGCTTGAGTTCAAACTTTTCAAAGCCAGGAAGGCCGACTTCACGTCCATGTTTCAGCAAGGCATGGGCCAGTTTGAAGGCGAGCCCCACGGAGCAAAGTTCGCGAAACTCCGTGCCCAGTTGCGGATTCACCAGGGCGGTGGCGGCGGGTCGGGCCGCGCCGAATTGATGATGATCGAGAACGATGACATCGACGTCGCGCTCCCGGAGCCAGGCGATCTGCTCCACGGCCGTCGAACCGCAATCGACGGCCAGCAGCAGCGTTGACGGATGTTGCTCCAGGCAATTCTCCACGCCCGCCTGGGTCAGCCCGTAGCCCTCATCGAAGCGATCGGGGAGAAACTGTTGGACGGTCCAGCCCAGGGGTTCGAGCACCGTGGTGAGCAGGGCGGTCGCCGTGACGCCGTCGACGTCGTAATCCCCAAAGATGACCAGATTTTCCCCGCGTTCACGCGCCTGGAACAGACGGTTCACGGCCAGATCCATCTGGGGAAGCAGGAAGGGATCGGCGAGCGCCTTCAATCGCGGCTCCAAAAAAGGGCGGGCCAACTCGGGCGAACTCAAACCGCGATTCACCAGGCATTGCGCCAGCAATGCGGGCAACTTCAGCTCGGCGACCAAGGCACGGGAGAGCAGTGGTTTCGATTCAGCAATGTTCCAGCGGAACTTCATCCGATTCCGGCAACTAAGCAGGAATTCGTCCCCTCCGCCGGGAATTCTCGTCAAGCACTTGAACAGGCTCTTAACCCAGATGCCACCGGACCAGCGAATTCCAGAGGCCGTTGGCAATTTTCACGAGCAGGGTGCCTTGCAGCCAGATCATGACCCCGAGATA
The DNA here is from genome assembly GCA_043732975.1 of Verrucomicrobiota bacterium. Classification (GTDB taxonomy): domain Bacteria; phylum Verrucomicrobiota; class Verrucomicrobiia; order Limisphaerales; family UBA9464; genus CANIZL01. The sequence continues at coordinate 1,640 of JAYTHD010000507.1, read as the reverse complement.
CCCCGTGGCCCCGAGCATGGTGGCATAGGCCAGCCAGATCGTCCGGCCATCTTCTTCGGCCATGCTGCAGGCGAGGAGGATGATCCCGGCGGCCGGGACGAGGTTGGAGCACGGGATGGTGGGCGGCAGAGGCAGGGCCAGGAGAAGTCCGCCGAGAAAAATCAACGACGCGTTGAATCGTCGCGCGGCAGTCGTGGTGACCCAGCGGGTGGGTCGTGGATGAATCCCACGCTCCAACCAGCGCAGGGCCTTCAGGCTGGTCCGAACCACCTTGCTGAGCAGCGGTCCATGGATGGTGCGCTGGCCCAGTCGGTGAGGCAGGCCCGCGGGCAGTCCCAGAAAAATTCGAACGGCCAGATAGAGGATGACCGCGCCGAAGACATTGCTGACTCCGGGGAGCGACACCGGCGTCATGAAGGGGAGGCACAGAATGATGATCAAGGCCAGCGGTCCGCGCCGCTCCAGGCTCAGCATCAGTTGATTCAGCGTGAGATCCCCGCCGGTATCGGTGGAAAACATTCGTTCCAACGTCGTCGAGAGCGGCTCCACCCGCGTGCGGCCTGCGGTCTCCGGGGCAGGAATTCCGGGTGGGCTATCGCTCACGATTCAGAATTGGGCGGTCGTTTTTCCGACACCGCCACGAACAAGGAAGCAGCGACGGAGACGCCGATGATGCCAACCACGGCGATCAGGGAGACCGTGGTGAGCCCTTCGCCCAACCATTCCTTGAGCCAGTGCTCGGCCAGCATCTTGACGCCGATGGTGATCAGGACGAGGGCGAGCCCCGCCTTCAGGTAGCGGAAATAGCCCATGGCGCTGGCGAGGACAAAATAGAGGGACCGCAGGCCCAGGATGGCGAAGACGTTGGAGGTAAAGACGAGGAAAGGCTTCCGGGTGATCCCGAAAATGGCGGGGATGCTGTCCACGGCGAAGACGACATCGGTGATCTCCACCACGATCAGGACCAGCGCCAACGGGGTCAGCAGCCAGCGTCCCCCGGATCGGACGAGAAATCGCTCCCCTTCAAACTGGTGGGAGAAGGGCAGAATATGTCGCGCCAGTCGGACGGCCCAATTCGTCGACAGATTCGCCTCGGCGGCTTCGTCGGATTCATTGGTGGACCACAGCATTTTTCCTCCGGTGAAGGCCAGAAACCCGCCCATCAGGTAGAGTGTCCAGTGCAGATGATGGATCAATTCACTGCCGGCATAAATCATCAGACCGCGGAGCAGCAGCGCTCCGATGATCCCCCAGAACAGCACGCGATGCTGCCAGGCGCGGGGCACCTGAAAATACGCGAAGATCAGTGCGATGACGAAGACGTTGTCCATCGACAGCGACAGTTCGACCACGTAACCGGTCAGAAAAGTTCCGGAATCCTCGGGCACCCAACCCGGCACGATCCGGGGCGCCACCACCAGTCCGAAGACCAAAGCGGCGGCGACCCAGACGGCGGTCCATCCGAGGGCATCCCGGTAGGACGTTTCCCGTCCGCGGCGGTGGAGCAGGCCCAGGTCAATGCCGAGGGCGACGGCCACAAAGCCGCAAAACCAGAACCAGTAGATGAAGGGAATCGCTTCCGCCGACACGCCGGGCACCCTAGCGGCACTAAGAGCCTGTTTGAAAATTGAAAGGGGTCC
>JAYTHD010000506.1:0-17611 GCA_043732975.1 Verrucomicrobiota bacterium | reverse complement strand
ACAATCGCGAACCAAAGCGGCGCATCGGTCGTATCGCGGTTCGACGCATTATTGCCGTAAATGGCGTTCGGCAGCGTTCCCTTCTCCTCAAAGCGGGCGAAGGTCAGGAGAATTTCCTCCACATCCGTCGTCGTGCCGGCCGCCAGCAATCCCCGGCACGCGATCAGAGTGTCGCGACCCCAGTCCAGAAACCACGGGTAGCCGGCAATCACCGTTTTTCCGGCTCCGCGGCGCACGACGAATTGACGCGCGGCCAGCATCAAGGTGTCCAGAAAAGGATCGCCCGATACTTGCGACGATGGCATTCCTTTCCGCCCGGCCGACGGAGGCAGGATCCATGCCCGCGTTTCGTGGGCCTTCGGCTCGGCATCCAAAGTCACCACCGCCCGGTCACCCAACACCAGCGGAATCTCAAACCAGCCCGGACTCCAGGCATCGCCCTGGGAGGTCATCCCACGGGTCGCTTCCAAGGGATGCGGAATCCCCGTTGACCATTCATCACCCAGATGGAACTGGCCCACCGACGTGGTCACCCGCAGGTGTCGGTCGGCCGCCGGCGCAAACTCAAAGCCGCCCACTGACGCGCGAATCGCCCCGTAAAAGAGACCTTCCAAATCGCGGTTCCGATGCGTCTCCGAATGGTAGCCGCGATCCTCCAGATCCAGCCGCAATGCCAGCCGAACCGGCGCCTCTGCGGGGAGATCCTGGTCATCACCCCGTGGGTTCACCCGCGGCTCACGCCAGAATTCCAGGCGCAGCCGATTCAACTCGGGCACGAAGTGAATCTCCAGGGTCACGGCGGCAGTGCGATCCGCCCCGGCGGGAACGCTCCAGCGCCAGGTGGCGACATTGTTGCCCAAATCCACCCGCGTCGCCTGCCGCAAGGAAGATTCAAAACCGTCGGCCGAAATCCAGGCGCGGAATCGCTTCACCAAAACATGGCGATCACACGGCACCTCGGGGTCCAGATTCACCGCAAAGAGGGCGTCGTATTTCGACTCGATATGCATCGGATCGGGATGCACCCGGCACATGGCCCCTCGCCCGTTCGTCAGCAGGACCGGTCCACACGGCTCGGTTAATGTCGATACCGGATCCACGCCGTCCTCGTTGGGGTAGTAGAGTCTTCCCACCATGGGAGCGGCACCCTCCACCAACGGAGTGAGGATCAATTGATAGCGGCTTCCGGAAGCTCCGAGATCCATCCAACGCACTTCGTGGCGCCCACCGGCCAGGAGATTGGGTGTGCTCTCGGCGTGGCGCACCGGCTTCGAACCGGTCGCGAGCAACTGCAATTGGAAACGCTGCGCATCGTGCACCACCAAGGTGTGACCCCGGGGCCAGATCAGCTCGCGGCGTTGATCGGCCACGGTCCATTCCGTTTCCTGAATGTAGGTCGTGGAATCCCAATCCGCGATTGGCGGGACGACCGTAGGCGCTTCGACGAAGACCCATCTAGCCGCGGAAAGACACCACGCCGCCGCCGGGGGCAGTTCCAAACGCACGGTGTTGTTTTCGGGAACCCGGACGACGCCAATCGGCGCCTCGGTTTCGGCCTCCAGCAGGTCGCAGCCCGGTTCCTTCCACTCCCGCCACTGCTCGGCTGGAAACTCAATCACTTGCGCGTGATCCAAGTCGGTATTGACCAACACCAGCACCGCCGGCGCCGGGACCGCGGGCACACGCCGCAGAGCATAGACGGGGGACATGTCGGTGCTCACCCGGGTGAGGGTCGCATCGCCGAAAAAGGCCGGATGCTCCCGCAGGAGCCGATTCAACGCGGCCAACTCCGGAATGATGTTGTCCGTGCTGCCCCAGGCCAGGCCGCGGGCGCTGTGAACGTTCACTCGTTCCGTGGCCAGCCACTCGACGCCGTTCGTGATGGCGTACCCACCGGCAATACTGGTCAAAGCGCAGAGTCGGTTCCGCAGCACGGACCAGCGGCGGGCCCGCTCGGGCAGACGTTCCGCTTCCAGGGCAAAGTCCGCATCACCGACGCCACGGGCCTGCGGTTGGCTGGGCAGGCGGACGTTGTCGTGCGTCTCGCTGAAATGCACCAGCGGCCCGCTGCGAAGGCTGATCTCAAACGCGGCGTCAAGATACCACCGGATGCTGCTGGCATCGTAGTTCTGGAAAAGTTCGCTGTAGGCCCACTGCATGCCACCGATGGTGAGCAGGGCTTCCGTCGCCTCCCAGGCGCCTCCCAACCCTTCCAGGAAGAAAACAGTGTCGGGAAATTCCTGCCGCACCAACGCCGAAATATAGCGCCACACCGGCACCGGCACCTTGTATCCGGCATCACAACGAAAACCATCCACTCCCCGCCGACACCACACCAGGAAAGCCTCGGCCAGTACATGCCACAGCTCGCGATGTTGCGGATCCAGTTCCACCAAATCCTCCCACACCGTTCCCCACGCCCCCGGGCTGAGAAACCGGCCATCGGGGGTCCGGTGAAACCATTCCGGATGATTCTCCCACAGCGAACTGCCCCAGCCGGTGTGGTTGATCACCATGTCGAGAAATAACCGTCCGCCCCGGCAATGCAACCCGTGGGCCAGCTCCTCGAATTGCTGCACGCCCGTCGTCCGTTGATCGAAGTCAATCAGTGCAGGATCAATCGCCGTCAAATCCTGAGCCGCGTACGGCGATCCAAAGCGGCCCAAACGGGCGAACGTGGTCGGCGTGGGACTGACGGGCAGCAGCAGGAGATCGCGGAATCCCAGCGTCCGGCAGATGTGATCCAGTGAACGGGTGACGTCGCGCAACTTGCCGCTCGGAGGCAACACCGCGTACCCGGCGGATTCCAACTGCTGAAGCCGCGAATCGCCGGGCAGATCCGTCGTCCGACGACGTCCGCAGTTGGGACCAAACTGGCGCGCAAAGACGCAGTAGAGGGAGTTGCCGGAACGCGTCCAGGCCGGCAGCACGTTCACACAAAAGTCGGGACCACCCGGCCAATGCTGCCATCCGCGTTCATCCGTGGCGTAGGCCTTGGCCGGGAAAAAACCAACCTCCGAAAGGGGCACCACCAATTCCCAGACGCCCTCCCCCACGGACTGCATGGGCAGATCCTGCCAGGCGGCCAAGCCTTCGTCACGGCGTTCGCGGGAAGCGACCAGAATCTCCCGCCGCTGCGCGTCCGCTCGTCCGATCTGCGTCCGCACCCGGGCCGTCCACCCCGCGGGCACGCCCGCCAGCCGAAACGTCAGCACGTCGGCCACCCACCGGACCAACCGGGTCCCCGGTGCCGGAGTCATTAATAGATCCGCCATCAGACCCGGAGCTTCACGATTTCCCACGTCCCCGCAAATGCGAACGTCCAAAAGCGTGGCCCCGGATCCCCCACAACGCACAAACCCGGCGCGCCGCACCCCGTGCCAACGTGAATTTTTCACGGCTTGACGTTGCGCGCCCGTATCGAAACCTTGTGGGTTGGATGGCCCGACCGCCAGTTCGCCGATTATCCCGTGCCCGTGCACGGGATCTGGATATCGAGATTTCCTTTTACGAGGGGATCACGCAGGACGGTTTGGCGTACCCGGAGGCCCTGGAATTGCTGGGGGATGCCTACGACGAACGCGGCCGGTTTACCGATAGTCTCCGCGTTGACCGGCAGCTTCGGGAGTTGAACCCGACCGACCCGCTGGTCCGCTACAATCTGGCCTGCTCCTTGACCCGCACCGGGCTGTTTGAGCAGGCCGCCACCGAACTCGAGCAGGCCCTCGACCTCGGTTATCAGGATGTCCAACAGCTCAATGCCGATCCCGATCTGGAGGATCTCCGCCTGCATCCCGCCTACCGCCGGGTCCGGGAAAAATTGAGCCATTTACGCCGGGTCTGAAGGCAACAACCCAGCGGGCTGTCGGGGCCGGGCCGGGCGGTGGACGCCTAATCGTCATCGTCTTTGCCCCCACGCCGCGCCAGCACAAACCCGGCGTGAACCGGTGCCGGCATCGGGGAGTGCGCGCCCTTGACGGAACGCCAGACGATCTGATTCAAGCGCAGGTCGTCCGCCGCGTCTTCCTTCGCAAAATTCATCTTGGACGACTCCCGGGCACCCCAGGCGGACGCCAGATTGGTTGCCGTCATACTGACGTGAACCGGTTCCACTGTGTAGGGCCGAAAATCCGGAGTGGGCGTAAAGCAGTCCATCATCGGCCGGGCCACCGCATCGAATTGAGACATCGGACGCAGCCCCAGCATCAATTCCAGGGAACGTAGCAGACTCGCGGTGGAATAGAGCGTCGAGTCCACCACCCGCCGACGGGCATACGGACTGGCGACGAACGCAATGGTCCGATGGGCGTCCACATGATCCGGCCCGTTCTGCGCATCGTCCTCGACCACGAAGACCGCCAGGTGCGGCCAGAATTTGGATCGCGATACAGCGTCGATCACCCGGCCCAGGGCGAGATCATTCTCGGCCAGATACGCGGTCGGAGTCAGCTTGCCCACGGTGGTTCCGGCGGTGTGATCGTTGCCCAGGCGCAGGATTTGCAACCGCGGCATGTCTCCTTCGCGTTCGAAGCGATGCAATTCTTCTATAAAGCGATCCGCCCGTTTCAAATCGCTATAGTCCATGTCAAAGCCGTGGAACCAGGGATCAAAGTGACCTTGTAAAGCGGCGACCCGGGTATAGGCCGGCTGCCCGGGCTTGCGCCCGTTGCGGATGAATTCGCCGTAGCTGCGATAGGTCACGCCCGCTTCCCGCGCCCGATCCCAGAGATAGCCCCCGGCCGGGGTGGCGATATTAAAATTCCCTTCCGCCGGATAGGTATATTTCTTGAGTTCATTGTGTCCGTAACTCAGGGGCCACATCTTTTCGACGAAATCCGTCGCGTACGCTCCCATGGACCATTCATGGCCGTCGGCGCTCACTTCACTCTCCACATAAAAATTATCCAGCAGGACGAATTCACGGGCGAGCTTGTGGTGATTGGGGGTGATGGCGGCGGGAAACAGGCAAAGACTGGGGTCGCCATTTCCCTCCCGCATATCACCGAGCACCTGATCATAAGTCCGGTTCTCCTTGACGATGTAGAGCACATGGCGAATCGGCGTCTCGCCACCGGGCACCGGCGGAATGGGATGCCCGGCGATGGCTGCCGCCGGCGTGTTGGATCGGGTCGACGGCAGGCCCGCATAAACCCGCGCCGTATATTCCTTGAGCGCCTTCTCCCAAGCTTCACCCCGCGGCAACGGCACAATGCCGACCGTGCCCAACAGCAGCCCGGCGATGTACTCACGGACACTCGACGGCGCTTCGCGGCCGGGTTGCGGACCATTCCGGTTGGCGCGCGAGATCAGTCCCTTGCCGTTGGCGATGATCAGATGCTTCCCGTCGGGGGTGACCCGCACGCTGGTGGGATACCAGCCGGTGGGAATAAAACCCAGCGAACGACTTTTCCCGCGCACACCGATGTCAAAAACCGCCACTGCGTTGATGTTCGCATTGGCCACGAAGAGATGCTGCTCATCCGGGGACAAGGCGAGTCCGTTCGGCGTGGAACCGGGCAGCGAATCGGGCAACAGCTGGGCGACCAGCGATTCCTCCCGGTGCCCGTCGATGGTGTCCAGGACACTGACGGTATTTCGATTGGCATTGGCCACAAACAGGCGACGGGCATCGCGGCTCAGGACCATTTCGTTCGGATGTTCCTCCACCGGCCAACGCTCCAGCATATTCCCCGATTTCAGATCGATGACCTGAACCGCGGCCTGTGCCCACAGACTGACATAGAGCCGTTGATGAACGTCATCAACCACCACGGCATACGGGTAAGGCGCGTCGTCGCGAGCCAATTCCAGAATGGCCTCGGATCGCTTCGTGATGGCATCCTCGTCCGGATTCACGGCCGCACCCTCAGCCCGGAGCGCCGTCGCCAGTTCGCCATCCGCGAGGAGCCAGCGATCCACGGAAGTCGCCTCCTTGATGGAGATCTGGGAAATGCGGTGTCCCCAAAGATTCGCCACGTAGGCCGTTTCCCCGTTCCGCGACCACGCGACTCCGGCGGGGACGCCCCGCAGGCGGCGGTCGCGAAGTCGAATCTCCTGGTGATCATTGAGGTAGCCCTCCTGGAAATCGAACAGGTGAACGACTTCATGACCCGCCCCGCTGGCCATGAGACGTCGACCGTCCGGCGAGAAGGCAATTCCATAGAAGGACTCGTCCAACGCCACCCGGGACACGAGCTTGCCGCTGGAAATCTCCACCGTGACCACTTCATGCTGTCCGTAGCCCGCATGTAAAACGGCGACAAAGCGCCCTCCCGGGTGCACCGCCAAGGCCACCGGAAAATCCCCCACGGCCACCTGGCGTCCGACGGGTCGCAGCGACCATTGATTGGGCAGCAGCACGGAGCCATCCGGCTGCGCGCCGGGAAGGATGGGCGAATCCGGGCCGGTATGTACCGCAATCCCCGCATTCTTAAGCTGACAGCCCGCCAGCCCAAGGATGGCCAGGGCCAGGAGAAAATGACGGCGCATGGCGAAACCTGCGACAGCACCGGGCGAAGTCGAGGGTCGTTTCGGAATCGTCTCACGGCTTTGCCGAGGCCCCATCTCTGAATCCGCACCGGATGATCCCGCCGAAAACCTCTTCAAAAGGGGAAGGTTCCGGGACCGGTAAAGGTCGTAAATTGAACTTGAGATCCGGCGGCTTCGGTCTCAATACTGGGCACGCATGGCCTCTCTTATTACGGTCTTGTTCATTCACGGAACCGGTACTCGCGAAGCGGGGTATCAAACAAGTTTGGCGGAGATTCGCCAGGGATTGGGGACGGTTTGTCCTGAGGTGCGGTTGGAGGGGTACTATTGGGGTGGTCCCCTGGGCACGGCGTTGCATCTGGGCGGGGCATCGGTGCCGGACTATAAAACCACGCGTTCATTGGCCGAGCCCGATTTTGAGGAGGAGTCGGGAAGCCAGGATTCGGCGGCGGAGGGCGAAGTACGGGCGTTGGTGTGGGAACAGTTGGAACGGGATCCTTTTTATGAGTTTCGCCGATTTGCCGGGGCGACGGAGGCGGATGTCTGGGTGCGAGGGACGACGACGCCATCGTCGGCCGCCTGTGCCGCACTCGTGGAAGATCTGGCTTTGACGGCATCGGGGAAGGAACTGGGACGTCGACTGGATCAGGCGGGGCTGCGGCGGGATTTCTCGGCGGCGGCGGCGACGGTCGCGGGAATGGATTTCGTTGCGTCAGCCTGTGCCGTCGAGGATCCCGCCGACGAGTCACCCCGGGTTGCGGGTCGATTGCCGGCCCTCGCGCGGGCGACCTTCGCCGTATTGCTTTTCCGGGAGGCCGGCACCGAGGCGGCGGAAGCGGCGTTGGATGCCTTGGCGGCCGATGCGGGTCGGCGCGACGAATGGGCGGGGCTGCTGGCGGAACATCTCCTGGACCGGGTGTACCCGCCCAACCAGCGGAGTCTGGTGGGCTTTGCCCGCCATGCCTTTGATGATCTGGTCACCCAACCCTTTCTCTGGGCAGCCGGACATGTCGGCACCTGGAAGGCACGACGCCAACGGCATTCATTGATGGACCATGCGTCGCCAGTGGCGGGTGATATTCTGTGGTATCAGGCGCACGGCGCCGGGTTGCGACGGGAGATTGCCCGGCTGGCCGAAGGATATGCCGTCGCCGGCCCGGTCGTCCTGGTGGCGCATAGTCTGGGTGGCATTGCGTGTGTCGATACCTTGAACCTGCTGGCGCCGCGCGGCGTGAAGCTGTTGATCACGGCCGGTTCGCAGACGTCGTTTTTATATGAGATCGGAGCCCTGGTGACCCGTCCGTTGCCGCCGCCGCCGCGTCCGCCGCTGCCGCACCGTTTGCCGGACACGTTCCCGCACTGGCTGAACTTCTATGATCCCCGCGATTTATTGAGCTACTGGGTGCAACCGATCTTCAGCACGCCGGGCGCGGTGGAGAGTCCGGCGGATCATCGGTTGGACAATGGATTCAGTTTTCCCGGGTCCCACAGCGGGTACTGGCGGAATCCGGAACTTTGGAAGATTGCGGGACCGGCCATTCAGAAGCTATCCTGATGCTGTGAATGTCCATTCTCCAGAAAGGCACCGCTAAGTGAGGGATCCCCAACGCATCGCCGCCACGCGGGCCTATGTGGTCGGCATCGAGCAGTACGCGCTCGGCGGTCGCGCGAATCGCCTGTCGGGGCCGGTGGCGGATGCCCATCGGTTTGTGGCCTGGTTGATCGCGCAGGGGTTGAAGTCGGAACAGATCACGGTGTTTTTGTCGGAGGTTACCCAACCATTGGGGCCCACGGTGCCGCCGTTGCCGGCGGGCGTGGATCGACGCGGCGCGACGTCGGCCGGTTTCCACAGCGCCGTGGTCAACGAGTTGGCGGCGACGCCACCGCAGATCTTCTGGCTGTATTGGGGTGGGCACGGACTGATGGATGACGAGCAGCGGTATGGCCTGTTTACCGATGCGACGGAGCGCAGCGGGGCCTGCCTGAACCCGGAGGATCTCTGGCGTTTCCTGCGCTCGGTCAAGGCCGGTCCCGGGAGTTTAGAGCAGGTGTTGATGGTGTTTGACGTCTGCTCCACTTACGCGCACCTCGCCAAACTCGAAGGGGTGCTGGCGCCGATTTCCTTCGGGGGCACCAAGGCGAGGGAAATAACCGGGCGCAATCTCTGGACCCTGGTGGCGAGTCGACGCGGGGAAGCGGCGGACAACATCAATCCGGAACAGACCGGGCTGCTGTCGCGGGAACTGCGGCAGTTGCTTTCGGCGCCCAACGCGGACCCGGTGTGGCCGCCGGATTTCGGCCGCTTGAATCAGGGTCTGCGCGAGCGTTTTGACGCCTTGCGCCAGGCGGACAAAAAAGTGCAGGGCCTCGCCTATTACCGCGAGGAGACACCGAACGGCTCGGCGGCGCCCGTGCGTTTTGGGCCGGATTGGGAAGTGATCGAACGTCTGGTGAATCAAGCTCAGCCGCCACTGGCCGATGCTTTGCTCAAAGAAGCCTACCGGCTTGCCGCCGTGGGGAATGGGCGTCCCCTGCCGTCGGACACGCGGGGCAACGCGCTGCCGGAGCAGATCCTGCATCGCTTGATGGGCCTCCAGCCGGCCACCGTTCTTTCCTGGGTGGAGTATTGTCGCTTGGTGATTCCGAATGCGGAGCTGGTCATGGAGTTCGAGGCTTGGCAGGAGGACTGGGCCCGGCAGCAGGGGTTGAATCTGGCCGAGGTGCGGGCCAACTGCGCCGCATCGCTCGCCCGGTTGAAACAAGCCGCGGCCAGTGCGGCGGAGGTGGTGCTTCAGGGAGTGGTGGTGCCGCTGCACACGGGCACGCCACGGAGGTATCAGCTTTCGCTGTATCGGCGAGTAGGGGATGGGGCCGGGGAGTTCCTCGGACTTGGCGGCGAGGTGGCGGAAACGGAGCTGGAGACACTACCGGCGCGGTTCGCGGAATTGTTCAAACGAACCCACAGCGACACCCATGCGCGGCCTCAGCGGCTGGAGATTGCCCTGCCGTTTGAATTGTATGCCCTCGAGCCGGAGCACTGGCCGATTCCGGCCGGGCGCAATGCCAAGGGGGAACCGGTCTCAAAACCCGTGGGACTGAGCTATCCGGTGGTGGTGCGTTCCTACGATTTGAATTACGACGAATCCGGTTCGTACGTGGAATCCACCCAACTGAGGCAATCTCGGTGTCCCCTCCCGGCGGCGGCGCTGGCGCCCGAGGCGATCGCCGGGACGGATTCCGTGGAACAGCTCGCCCGCGAAGGGGGCTATGCCTGGGCGGAACCTGCCATCGTCGCCTTGGTGGCGTCCCGGTTTGAGCCGTCCCAACCCGTGGGGTCGGACCGGACATTGGCCAGTGAGCTGACCAATGCGGGATTGCCGCTGGCGGTCTGGTTGCGGGGAAACACGCTGGATCCCGGCGCGGCCCAGGCGTGGCTGGCAACGGAGATACTGGCCCATCCGCCGGTGAATTGGCCGGCGCGCGTTCAGGGTCTTCGGAAGCCGCAACCCGGTTCCGCTCCAAGCTGGCAGGGCATCACGCTGCTGTGGGATCCCTGTGATTTTTCCTTGCCGCAACTGCTGAACAGCCGGACCGACGCCGTCCAGGGTCCCACCTCTTTATCATCGCCATGAGCCTGACAGAATCACCTCGTCCAACGCCCGTCATCAAGCCGGCGGCGCGGATTTTTTGTGGAATTTCAAGCAAGGAGCGGCCCGAGAAGCCGTCTCCCTTGCTGAAGCAATTGCCCGCAGCGCCCCCGTGGCGGCAGTTTTCGGGACCGAAGCCTCAAGTCACGGAGGAGCCGCCACGATCCAAAGTCGATCGGGGTGCGGGCTACGTGGCGGGTGAGCGGGAAATCACGGCGGTCAATCTCGCCCTCTTTTTGCGCCGGCCACTCCTGATCACGGGTCGACCCGGTGCCGGCAAGACCACGCTGGCCCACGCCGTGGCCCGGGAGTTGGGACTGGGAACGGTTTTTACCTGGCCCATCACCTCCCGCAGCACGCTGCAGCAGGGGTTGTATCACTACGACGCCGTCGCCCGCTTGCAGGATGCCGCCCGGCCCGGCGAACCGGGACAGGGCAAGGCGGCGACGGCCGATGCCGACATCGGGCGGTATCTCCGGCTGGGTCCGCTGGGTGCGGCCTTCGCCCTTTCGCAAGGAGGCCGGCCGCGGGTGCTGTTGATCGATGAGATCGACAAGGGCGACATCGATTTGCCCAACGATTTGTTGCACGTGTTTGAAGAGGGAAATTTTGAGATCCCGGAGCTGTCGCGTCTGCCTGAAGAAGCGCGTTATCAACGGATCTCGGTGGGTATTCCCGGCGGCGGCAAGGTCGAGGTGGAACGGGGGTGGATTCAATGCCCCGAATTTCCGGTGGTGTTTCTCACCAGTAACGGCGAGCGGGATTTCCCACCGGCGTTTGTGCGGCGATGTGTGCGGTTGGATCTGGCGCCGCCCAAGGACGAAATGGAAGCGCGCCAGGAATTGACCCGCATCGTGGCGGCGCGCCTCGGGGAGGAGGTCGCCCAGCGCACACCGATCCAGAAACTGATCGCGCAATTCCAGAAGGATCGGGATTCGGGGCGGCGACAACTGGCCAATGACCAGCTTTTGAATGCCGCGTCGGTGATCCTCAATGGGGTGTTGCCGGCGGATCATCCGGACTTTCAACATCTGATCCTCCGCGACCTGGCGGATACGGGTAGCTGAAGCATGACCGCCGACCTTTCCGCGTGGTGTGGACGCTGGGCCTCGACCGGGATGGGCGAGGACCTCGCGGAGGTCCTGTGGCTGGCGAGTCTTTCCGTGCTGCAACCCGGCACGTCCCTGGCCACACCGGCGCGGCCAGTTCCGCCCAAGCCGCCTGGCGGTCGCCAGCGAACCGATTCGGAGGCGAAATTGCCGATCTCTCCCCCGGCACTTCCCAACGCCTTGGAGCGGTCTCCGGTCCCGCCGTCCGGTCCCGGGTTGACCGGCCCGGGCGGAGGGCATTCGACGGCGGCGCTGACGGTGGACGACCATCGCGAGAGTGCGGAGGGTCGAGCGGGTGGGTTGACGTTGACCACACCGACGGGACGTGCGCTCCCCGGGGCGAGGGAGATCGCGCGCGCCTTGCGTCCGTTGCGACGACGGGTGCCTTCGCGGACGACCCGGGTGCTCGACGAGGAGCGGACCGTCCGGCAGGTGGCCGAGACGAAGGTGTGGATGCCAATGGTCACCCCGGAGCGTTCTCGGTGGCTGGAATTGGCGCTGGTGGTGGATGAATCGGCATCCTTGGAGCTGTGGCGCGATACCATCCGCGAGCTGCAACGGTTGTTGGAGCGCATGGGGGCCTTTCGCGATGTGCGCCGCTGGCGGATGGACACCTCGCTGGCCGAGGCGGTGACTCTCCGTCCAGGGATTGGAAGTTCGGTGAGCGCGGCGTCCCAATTGCTGGTGCCGGACGCGCGACGATTGGTGCTGGTGGTGTCCGACTGCACCGGACCGGCGTGGAATTCCGGGCGGGTGGCACCGGTGTTACAGCTTTGGGGGGCGCATCAGCCCACGGCGCTCTGGCAATTGCTGCCCGCTTCCTTTTGGCGACGCACGGGCTTGAATCCGGCCACGGGTCCGGCGTGGGTTGAAGTAGGATCCACCGAAGCCGGATCGCCCAATTGCCGCCTGCCCCGGCGCCTATTTCGCGCCCGTGCCGGAGCGCCGGCACCCCGCGGGATTCCCATTCCAGTGCTGACGGCGACGCCGCAGGATATCAAGACCTGGGTAGATTTGTTGACGCGCCCGACGTCGCCCCGGGTGCCCGGCGTCCTTTGGCGCAGTCCGGTGGCGCCATTGAGTTCGGAGCTTGGAAGCGCTGCGGCTGCTCCCACCCCGCCCCCGGTGGCAACCGCCCGGGCGGCCCAGTCGATCAGTCAGTTGGCGTCGTCGCCGCTGGAACAGGTGCTCTACTTCCAGCGATTGGTCAGTCCCGAGGCGATGGCCCTCACGCGTCGACTGGCAGCGGCGCCGCTGCGTTTGCCGGTCATGCGACTGGTTCAACAGGTGCTCCTGCCGCACACGACCCAATTGCACCTGGCCGAGCTTTTTCTCAGCGGCCTCCTGGTGCGACGGACACCGCCGGCCATCACGGATCCGCATCGGGTGGACTACGATTTTCCGCCCGGCGTGCGCGACCTGCTGCTGGATTCCAGCGAGGAGACGGATCCCATCGATGTCCAGAAGGTCGTGTCGGATTATCTGGAAGACCGTCTGGGTCGGACCGAAGGCGGGCTGGCGGCGCGGGTGGAGTTGCCCGGAATGGCGGGGCGTCTGGCGGTGCCTGCGGCGGACCGCGAGTTCGCCCGGGTGCAGGCCTCGGTGCTGTCCCGTCTGGGGGGCCGATTCAAACAAGCGGCCGATGAATTGCGGCGACAGATTCCTCCTCCGCCCGTGGTGGACTTCGAGCGACGACCCGCGACCAATCCGGGATCGCCGGGTGCCTACGAGGGTCGGGAAATCCTGTGGGCGGATGATCATCCGGAAAATAATGAAAATGAAATCGAGAGGCTCACTCGCGGCGGAGCGACGGTGATCCTGGTGAAGTCGACAAAGGCGGCGCTCGAGTATCTGACCCGACTTAGGGTGGATGCCGTGTTGTCGGACATCGGCCGTGGGAAGGAAGCCGAAGCCGGGCTGGAGCTGCTGGCGCAGGTCCGGGCGCTGGGATTCGCGGTGCCGGTAGGTTTCTACTCGGTGAAGGCCGACCGGTATGTATCGCGGGCCCAAGGGGCGTTTGTGTGTGCGGCAAATTTCCGCGAGGTCCGCGACGCGCTGCTGTCGCTCTGGCGGCAGCAGGGTTCGCCCTGGCCAGCGACATCGGTTCCCGCGCAAGGCCCATCGTTGCCGATGGACCGGATGGAGGCCGTGGTGGGTGTATTGGTGGAGGCGTTGAAGGAAGCCAATGTCGACCTCGAGGTGGCACAACGATGGATGCCGAACCTGGAACAGATGGATTGGCAGGAATTTGTCCTGTCCTGGCCGCTCCAAGGGGGCCGGTTGCGCCTGCTGCAACTTGTGCACGCGGCGACGAACGCCGTGGAAGTCGGCCTCTGGCGCCCGGGGCGAAGAAAAGAGTTCGTCTGCGAAGTCGGCTGGCCCCGGACCGAACCGAGTCTGGCTCCGGAGCGACGCTCGATTTTGGAGTCTGCCTTGAAGCTCCGAAGGCCGGGTCTGTTTGGCGTGAATACCAACTTCAACGGAACGCAGACCAGGACCGAACTGTCGTTTCCCGTGCGGGCCGGTTCCCGTGGGAGCATCGTGGCCGTTCTTTTGGTGCGGCTGGCTGGCAATCCGCCCGGTGAAGAGGCGCTGCAATGGGTGGCCCATATGCTTACCGCCTTCGCTCCGAAGCTCGCTACGCCGGGCCCGTCGGAGCCGCGGGATGAAGCGAAACCCGTTGTCCCCGCGGAGAACAACATAGGAAAACCGCAGTCGCCGATGAACACGGCCGAGCGTGACTTTGCGGAGCAATGGCGCCAATTGAACCCGTCCGCGCAACTGGCGCTGGCCGTCCGGTTTTTTCGTCGCGGGCTGGAATCTGCGCTGCCGAAATCCGCAGCCGCGTCGGCCGCTGAGGCGGAGGGTCCGCATCCGGCGTGAAGCCTATGAGGAATGCGACGGCGGAACCCCCTTTTTTGGAAGCGATCCTCGCCGAACTCGAGTTGTCCGCGCGTTTGGGTGTGCCGTGGCCCCGTCCCGTGCGGAGCTTGGATGGCACGTTCCGTGACCGATCCGGCGACCCGATGAATCTGCCTCCATTGTGGGTGCTGGCCCTGGAACGAATCTGTCGCTTCGCCGGCGGGGAAATTGAGCCCCGTGAATTTGCCGAATGGGGTCGGGCCTTGTTGAAATCCGATGAGGCGATTGCTGGTTCAGGTTTATCGCCGGAGGTCCTGCAGTCTCACCGGCAGGCTTCACGGGCGGATCTGGCGCTCGCCGTTCAAAATGCCGAATCCCGCGACAAGGCAAAATCCGCCACCGGGCTTCCCGTGGAAGATCTGGGTGAATTATATCCTTCGCCGGAATCCGTTCCGGCGGGGTGGGTCCTGATCGCCGGTCTGGGCAGCCCGACGCTGCCTGCGCCCTGGGGCGTCGCCGCCCGGGCCGTCGGCGCGACGATTGCCGCCACCGGATTTGGTCTGATTGCCGGCGGTTGGGAGGGCGTGGATCAACAGACCACCCTGGCGTTTTTGCATCGACTGCGGATGGATCGGCGCGAACCGCAGGGCTGGCTTCGCGTCCTCATGGAGCCGGGTCGAAGTCCGGCCGTGGAACATCCGGATATCGAGGTGGCGGATTCAGTCAGTGACTCCATCCAACGCTCGGTGGCGGCGGCGGATGCCGTGGTGTTGGTGTCCGGTCGGGGAGGTACGGCCCGGATCGGCCGGGCCGCCTTGCAACAGGGCGTTCCCGTCCTGTCCTTGAAGGCGACCGGTGGCGATGCCGAGTCATTGTACAAGGATTGCCGGACGGGGTTCAGTCGGTGGGCATCGTCGGGGATTCAATCGCAATTGGATCGCCTCGCCGCTCCGCTTCCAGAGGCGTTGTTTGCCCTGCCGTCGTTGCTGATGGAGATCGGCCTGGATCACCGCCGGCGGCCGGATTGGCGGCCGTCGGTGTCGACCGCTAAATCGGTTCCGCGCCGCGCGCCCGTTCGAAAAAATGCCGGCCCGGTCCGGCGACCGAAGTGAGGCGTTTGGGGCGAAGTAATTCATTGAAAGAAATCATGCCGGTTCCCGTTTCCGAGGACGATTTACGACTCCAACAGTTGGGCTATCAACCGGAACTCGCGCGGCGGATGAGCGGGTTCTCCAACTTCGCCATCTCGCTCTCGATCATCTGCATCCTGGCCGGTGGCATCACGTCTTTTCAGGTCGGCTTGAACAGTGCGGGCGGGGCGAGTCTGGGCTTGGGCTGGCCGCTGGTCGGACTGTTTTCGCTCTGCGTGGCGGCCACCATGGCGCAGGTGGCCAGTGCGTTTCCCACCGCCGGCGGATTGTACCATTGGGGCAGCATTCTCGGTGGCCGGGCCTGCGGCTGGTTCACGGCCTGGTTCAACCTCACGGGCCTGATCACGGTGCTCGCGGCGGTAAATTCCGGGACGTTTGATTTCGCGGTGGCGGCCCTGGGCTGGCATTTGCCGGAGGGACATCCCACCGCGACGCGGGCGGCCGTGATTTCACTGCTGACCCTGTCTCACGGGCTGCTGAATCATTTTGGCATCCGGTTGACGACCCGGCTGACGGATTTCAGTGGCTGGTTGATTCTGGCGGTGACCGTGCTGCTGACGGGGGCATTGCTGGTCGCGTCGCCACATCTGGAATGGGCGCGACTGTGGACGTTCACGAATTTCAGCGGCGTGCCGGTGGAGGCCCCGGTGTTTCCGCGGCAAAGCAGTTTGCTGTGGCTTTTTCTCCTCGGGTTCCTGCTGCCGGCGTACACCCTGACGGGCTTTGATGCCTCGGCTCACACGGCGGAGGAAACCGTCGGCGCGGCGGCGAATGTGCCGCGGGGCATCGTGCGGTCGGTATGGGTTTCCGGATTGTTTGGCTGGGTGCTGGTGGTGGCGTTGCTGCTGGCGTTGCCAGACGTGGCGGCAGGTGCCGCGAAGGGCGGCGATGTGGTGCCCTGGATTTTGCGCGAGCGGTTACCAGGATGGCTGGCCACGGGCCTGCTGGTGGGCATTGTGCTGGCCCAATATCTCTGCGGTCTCGCAGCGTTGACCTCGGCGTCGCGGATGACCTTTGCCTTCGCCCGGGATGGGGGCCTGCCCGGCGCGCGCTGGCTGCGTCAGGTGCATGCGGGATCGCAATCCCCCGCCGTGGCGGTGTGGGCGGTTTCGGTTTTTGGTGTCGCTCTGACCGTTTTCGTGCCCTACGCGACGATCGCCGCCATTTGTGCGGTCTTGCTCTATATTTCCTATGTCCTGCCCGTGGCGGCGGGGTTTGTGGCTCACGGCCGGTCGTGGCGGCGGATGGGGCCGTGGCAGCTCGGCCGATGGTATCGTCCGCTGGCAGCGCTTTCGGTACTGGGGTGTTTGTTTCTGATTTGGATCGGCGTTCAACCGCCCAATGAACTCGCCGTACCTCTGATTGGCGGCATGGTGACGGTGCTCACGGTGCTTTGGTTTGCCTTGGAACGACGACGTTTCTCTGGTCCGCCCCAGGTGGTCGAGACGGATCCGCCGGAGGCTCGATGACCGGCGGTCTGTCGGAGTTGCGCGGTTGGTTTCGGTGGCGGATCGACGCTCAGACCTCGGCATTCCCGGGGTGCACGGAAGGAAGCGTTGGAGTATTCTATTCCCTGGACATCGAGGAACCGGCAATGGGGTGGAACTGGTAGCGCTGCGACCAGTAGCGCCGCGTAGAGCGGCGCAACGAACGGACTGGCGCGTCCCCTCGCACTGGCCATCGCCCGCTCTACGAGTGTGGCATTCGCAGCGTTAATGCCGCCACCTCATGGGTCGAGGAGATTGGAGTGGACAATGTTGTCGCCAATTGCCCCAAAAAGCCGAGCTCTGAAATTGGGTTGGCTCGCCTTGGGTTGCGCCTTTAGTGTGGAAATTGTCCAATGTCGGCGGCCGCACTCGTCATCGTTCCCACGTACAATGAGCGGGAGAATCTCCCCGCCATCGTGGCGCGCCTGCAAGCGTTGCCGGTGGCGGTCGATGTGCTGGTGGTGGATGATTCCTCGCCCGACGGCACGGGGGAAATCGCGGACCGGTTGGCAGCGGCGGATCCGCGGATCCACGTACTGCATCGGGTGGAAAAGAATGGCCTGGGCCGGGCGTACCTCGCGGGTTTCGCCTGGGCGTTACAGCACGATTACGAATTTGTCTTCGAGATGGATGCCGACTTCTCGCACGATCCGGCCGACATCCCTCGTTTTCTGGCCGCCGCACAGGCCGGGGATGCGGATCTGGTCCTGGGCTCCCGCTATCGGGATGGCATTCGCGTGATCAACTGGCCGCTGAACCGCCTGTTGCTCTCGCTCTGGGGCGGCTTCTATACCCGTCTCATCACCGGCATGCCGATCAGCGATCCCACGGGCGGCTACAAGTGTTTCCGGCGACGGGCGTTGGCG
>JAYTHD010000505.1:0-5085 GCA_043732975.1 Verrucomicrobiota bacterium | reverse complement strand
CATCCGGGTGCCCGGATTGGGTCGCATTTTTTTGTCGATCATTGCACGGGCACGGTCATCGGCGAAACCACCCAGATCGGGGAGCACGTCAAACTCTATCAGGGCGTCGGCTTGGTGGCCCGTTCCCTGGCGGCTGGACAGGCCCTGCGCGGCCTGAAGCGTCATCCCACGCTCGAAGATCACGTCACCATTTACGCCAACGCCACCATTGTCGGCGGAGACACCGTCATTGGCGCCGGATCCACCATCGGAGCCAACGTGTTTTTGATGCACAGCATTCCGCCGCAATCGCTCGTCCTGCTGGACGATGTCCGGGTCAAGGTGACCCCCAAGCGCGACCGCAGCGAGGCGAGCCTGGACTTTCAAATCTAAAGCCGTGTCCGCACATTTCCCTTGAAGATTTCCCGCCTTTCCGCCGTCGCGTATGGGACCTTGGACCCTTTTGGTTTTCGCATGAAACAGCTCTTCGCTTTCCGCCCGCGCGTCGCCGCACTGCTGGCTGCCGCACTGCTCCCCGGGCCCCTGACTTCGTTGAATGCCGCCGACTGGCCGCAGTGGCGCGGAGCGGATCGTCAGGACCATTCTCCTGACGTCAAACTGCTGAAACAATGGCCGGCCGGCGGACCGAAGCGCCTCTGGCTTTTCGAGGATGCCGGCCTGGGCTACTCAAGTTACTCGATCGCCGGCGACCAGCTTTTCACGATGGGATTGCGGGGCGATCAGGAATTCCTGCTCGCCGTCTCCACCTCATCCGGCAAGCAAATCTGGGCCACTCCGGCCGGTCCGAAATATCCCAACGGCTGGGGCGACGGACCGCGCAGCACGCCCACCGTGGAGGGTGACCGCGTCTATGCCCTCGGCGGTCAGGGATTGCTGATCTGCGCCGATTCCAAGACCGGAAAACTGCTCTGGAAAAAAGATCTGGTGAAGGACCTGGGCGGCAGACTTCAGGGCTGGGGTTACACCGAATCCCCGCTGGTGATGGGCGACCTGCTGCTGGTCACCCCCGGTGGCAGTCAGGGCACCATGGCCGGGTTGGACAAGCAGACCGGCGACGTGCGCTGGCGCTCCAAGGACCTTACCGACGACACCCAGTATTCATCGGCCATTCCCTTCACGGTCGGCGGAAAGACGCAAGTCGTGCAGGTGGTCACGCGGCAATTTTTCGGCGTCAATCCGGGTACGGGTGAAGTCCTTTGGAAACACGATTTTCCGGGTCGCACGGCGGTCATTCCCACACCCGTCGTCGGCCCCGGCGGACAGGTCTACGTCACGGCCGGCTACGGCGCGGGCTGCGTTTCCGTTAAGATTGCCGATGACGGCAAAACGGTGACGCACCTGTACGACAACAAGGTGATGAAAAACCATCACGGCGGCGTGGTCCTGGTGGGCAACCACCTCTACGGGCACTCCGACAGTTACGCCTGGGTATGCCAGGACTTTAAGTCGGGCGCCGAGGTTTGGTTCAGCAAGGCCCTGGGCAAGGGGGCGATCCATTATGCCGACGGCATGCTCTATTGCCTGGACGAAAGGAGCGGGGAAATCGCCTTGGTGGAAGCCTCGCCCGACGGCTGGAAGGAGAGGAGCCGCTTCAAGCTGGACCCCCAATCGACCCAGCGAAACCGCCAGGGCGGCGTCTGGTCGCACCCGGTGGTGGTGGGGGGGCACCTCTATCTGCGGGACCAGGAATTCCTCTACTGCTTTGACGTCAAGGCCTCGTAGCCGGCCTCTTCAGCTCCCCGATTTCACCCCCGGAAATCCACCTGCCAGCACGCCCGGAATCTGCAGCAATTCCCCGGCGTGGGCGCGGATGATCTCCTCGCACCGTTCCCGCTCCACCTGCCGGAGCCGCGTGGCTTCGTTGGCCACCGTTTGCAGATGGTCCACGTTGTAGAGGAAAACATCGTCGAGCTGTTCACAGTCCGGATCGATGTCCCGCGGCACCGCCAGATCAATCAGCAGCAACGGCCGGGGACCCCGTTGACGCTGCAGTTGTGCCAGGCGATCCCGGCTCAGGATCAAGTGGGGCGCGCCCGTGGCGCTGATGACAATATCCACGCGACCGAACTCGCGATCCCATTCCTCAAAGCGAATGGCCCGCCCGCCCAACTCCGCCGCGAGGGCTTCGGCGCGTTCATGGGTCCGATTGGAGACGAGCACACTCCGTGCGCCGCGGCTCAGCAGGGCGCGCGCCGTCTTTTCGCTGGTGTCGCCCGCGCCCAGCACCAGTACCTCGCGATGATCCAGACGATCAAAAATCCGTTCGGCCAACTCCACGGCGACGCTGGCGACGCTGGTGTTGCCCCGTTGGATATTGGTCTCCGTGCGGACCTTCTTGGCGACGTTGAAGGCCCGCTGAAACATCCGGTTCAGGCTCCGGCCGGTGAAGCCGCCGGCCAGGGCGCGTTCGTAGGCCTGCTTCAACTGACCCAGGATTTCAGTCTCGCCCAGCACCAGCGAATCGAGTCCGGACGCCACCCGGAACAGATGCTCCGCCGCGGCCGCATCCGCGTGCAGATAGAATTCCACCCCCGTCGCCGCCACCTGCCGGTCGGCCAGCAGGAAATCCCGCACCGCCGCCGACACTACCGGCGTCTCTCCGGGGCCGGAAACATAGATTTCCGTACGGTTGCAGGTCGAGAGCAAGGCCATCTCCGCCGTCTCTCCGAGGTCCGGCGTGGCCCGCAACCGCGCCAACGCCAAAACCTGCTCTCCCTCGGAATAGGCAAACCGCTCCCGCACCTCGACGGGCGCCGTGCGATGATTCAGGCCCAGGACGACGAGAGCCATGTCAGCGGGGAGCGGACGTTGCCACCCGGTGCAACGGGGCCCGCGGGTTTGGGGAGTGCAGGGCGGAAAGTTGATAGACACCCCAAAACGTCAGCAGCAGGATCCCGAAGCTCCCCACCGCGAACCCGGCCAGACGCCGCCCCCGCAGACGGAAGCTCCAGCGACCGAGCAAAATGAGCCCATAAACAAGCCAGGTTCCCAACGAATAAAGCACATAGGGATCACTGCTGAGATAGGTTCCAGTGGCCAGCTTCAAATACCGCATCCCGGCGATGAATCCCCCGCTCAACAGGATAAAACCGGCCAGCAACAGCACCGTGACCGCCGACTCCAGTCTCGCGATCGGAGGCAGCAGGGACAAGGTAGCGCGCACCTTGTGTTGCTTCAGGTCACGGGCTTGGGCCAGGTACATCCCGCCAGCCAGCGCCCCAAGTCCAAATGCGCCGTAGGCCAGCAGAATCAAGGCCGCATGCACACTCTGCCAGGCATGATTCAGATTGAACTCCGGGCGCAGTCCCCGCGGCGGATCCAAAGCGGGCATCAGGGCAAAGACGCCGACGGCAAAGAGCAACGGCGCCACCATCACGCCGACAAACCGCAATCGGCTGAACAGGCCGAGGACCAGATAGGCCGCGCCCGCGGTCCACAGCAGGAAGACCGTGGCCTCATACAAATTGTTGATCGGACAGGCGTTCAGTCGGAAGCCCCGTTGAAACATGGACCCTGTGTGCGCCAGCAAGCCGCCAAAGATCAGCGCGTAGAGGGCCCGGTTGTCCTGCCGGAACTCCCGGCGCCACATGAGCACGGCAAACCCGGTGGCCGCCCCGTAGAGCACCACCGCCACCAGAAAACCCAGCCGGTCCGCCTGCATCCCGCCAAGCTAACCGATTTTCCGGCACCAATCCACCGGCAGAACCTTGCATCCAACCCGTCCGGCCCCGGTTGACTGAATATTTCCCACCGCCGCTCCCAACCGCTAAATCAGGAGTGTGCTGACAACGGAACTGCGGGATGATCATGGCCGGGTGATGCATGACCTGCGGGTCAGCGTCACCGACCGCTGCAATTTCCGTTGTCTCTATTGCCTGCCCGAGACGGAGGAAGCCGCGGATTTCTATCGCTCCAAATGGGATGCCCTGCGCAATCCCCAACCCGCCGCGCCCCGACTCCAGCCCATTCAGTACGATTGGAAGCCCAAATCCCAACTGCTGAGTTACGAGGAAATCACCCGTGTGGTGCGGGTCGCCGTCGGTCTCGGCATCCGCAAGATCCGCCTCACGGGAGGTGAACCGCTCCTGCGGCGGGACGTCCCTTCGCTGGTGAAACAAATCGCCGCCCTCGACGGCATCGACGACCTGGCCATCACGACCAACGGATTCCTCTTCGCCCGCCACGGTGCCGCCCTGCGGGATGCGGGGCTCCATCGGGTCAGCTTCAGTCTGGATTCCCTCGACGCCGCGAATTTCCGAAAGATGACCGGTCGGGACGGCCTGGCCGAAGTCCTGGCCGCCATCGAACAGGCGCAACGCCTCGGTTTTTCCCCCGTCAAGGTGAACGCGGTCGTGATCCGGGGACTGAACGATCATGAACTCGAAGCCCTGGCGGAATGGGCGCACGCCCAGGCGCTGTCCCTGCGGTTCATCGAATTCATGCCCCTGGATTCCAGCCGCGCCTGGCAGCGTGATCTGGTCGTGTCCGGACGCGAGATCGCCGCCCGGCTCCGTTCACGCTTCCAACTGGTGCCCGTGGACCAATCCCAGAACCCCGCAGAGACCGCCCGTCGCTGGGCGTTTCCCGATGGACGCGGCGAAATCGGCATCATCGCACCGGTGACCGAACCCTTCTGCGGACACTGCAACCGTCTCCGGCTCACGGCCGATGGCAAGATCCGCACCTGCCTCTTCAGTCTGGAGGAACCGGATCTGAAGCCGCTGCTCCGCGGTCAGGCGTCGGATGAGGAACTGGCCGCCCGCCTGGTGGAAATCGTCCGCGGCAAGGAAGCCGGACATCGCATCGGCCACGCCGACTTCGTCCAACCCGCACGCAGCATGAGCTGCATCGGCGGTTGATCCGAAATCTCCCGGATTTTTTCGTCCCCCAGCCAGCCGATGACTGACCCCAGGTCCGAGGCTGAGGGACATGAGCATTGATTCTTTTCCGTTGGTCGCCGCGATCGCCGTCGATGTCCTTGCCGAGTTTGGCTCTGCCCAGTTGGTTCGCTCCGGCCCCGGCCGGCTGGAACTCGTCGGCGGCTCGACTGAGGAACGGGCCGAAGCCCGTGAGTGGGCCAGTCTT
>JAYTHD010000504.1:0-2801 GCA_043732975.1 Verrucomicrobiota bacterium | reverse complement strand
CCCCGCTAAAGGGACTGCCGTTGTTTGACGTGAAGGTAGCGTTGAATCAGGGCGCTGGCGAGCCCGGTGGGTGGCGCCTGCAGACTCGTCACCCCGCGGCGCTGCAGTTTCAAATCCAACTCCCGGCCCACCTGCCACTGCAAATGACCCGCCAAAACTCCGTAGAGGTCGGTGACCGTCCGGACGCGCCCCGCTTGATCCTGGGAAAACGCCGGCGCCATCCCCGGACTGCGCGGTTGCACCACCACACAAAGATGTTGCTGGCGGAGGATATCGATCCCGCGCAAAAAACCCTCCGCCGCGACCGGATCCTCCAGGCTGGTCAAAAACAAAAGCAGCGCCCGGCGCCGCAGGCGCAACCGGAGGAAGGTTCCCAGTTCCTCGAAATCCGGCGACACCAATCGGGGATGCAATCCCACGATCATTTCCCGGCAGGCCGTATAGTGTGCGGTGCCATTCCGGGCGCGGACAAACCCGTGAACGGAATCCGAGAAAGTCGCCAGTCCAAACAGATCTCCCTGGCGCTCGGCCACCGCGCCCAGCACCAGCGCGGCGGTCAATTCATATTCCAACAACGCCTCCTCCCGGGGCGATTCCTCGGACGGTGGCACGCGCCGACTCGACAGGCGGGAAGCATCCACGATGACGTAGACTTCCTGAGTCCGTTCCACCTGATAAACCTTGGTGACCGGTTGCTGGCGTTTCGCGGTGGCTTTCCAATGAATTTCGTCGGAACCATCCCCGGGCAGATACTCGCGCAGCTTCTCAAATTCCCGGCCTTTGCCCACCTGACGTTGGGCAAAACCTCCCGACCGGCCCTGCGCCAGGAAGAGCGTCTGGGCACGTAAACCGACCGCCAGATCCGGATGCACCCGGACTTCGCACTGGACCGGCAATCGCGCACGCAGCGCCCACCAACCCCAGGGCGAGTTCCGTTCAATGGCCACCAACTCAATCTCGAAGCGACCCCGGCGGATGGGTCGGATCGGCCATACCAGCGATCCACCCGCGACCGGTGGCAGGGTCAGGCGGCGCTCACTTTCCAAGCTGGACAGGGCACGCGGCAGTGCGGGAGCGATCCGGATGGAGTGTCCGGCGGCGTTGCCGGAACGGATTTGTATTGACAATTCCGCCGGCCGATTCTTGACCCACCGCACGACTGAAGGCAGGACCACCGCCACGCCATCGAGCAACGGACAGGCCCGCAAAGCATCAAGGAAAATGAGCAACCCGACCGCCACCGCCACCGCCGCACAAAGCGGCGCCCCCGGCGTCTCCATCCCCGCCATCGCGAGCAAAGGCACCACCGTAAAGGCGGTCAACCAAAGGAGCCTGGATTGCGGGACGAGCACGGCGTGGGTCGTGGGGTTTACCACGGACGGTTCATCGCGGGACGCTGATCGTCGTCAAAATGCGGTCCAGCACTTCGTGGATCTGCGTGCCTTCCAATTCGAATTCCGGCCGCAGAATCATTCGATGCCCGAGCACCGGCAACGCCAGCGTCTTGAGATCGTCCGGCGTCACAAAGTCGCGCCCGGCGAGACTGGCCCAGGCGCGCGCGGCCAACAGCAAGCCCTGCGTTGCCCGCGGGCCGGCCCCTACCAGCACGCTTTCATGGGTCCGGGTCGCCCGCACCAGATCCACTCCGTAGGCCAGCAATTCCTCGCGCACGGTCACCTGTTCAAGTTCCAACCGCAGGGCGCTGAGCGTGTCGCCTGAAATCACCGGCTGGACGGCCGCCGATCGCAGAACCAGTTCCGGCGCCAACGCTCCCAACGAACGACGGGCCAGTTCCAACTCGCCGGAACGGTCCGGGGCGCTCATGACTATTTTCAAGAGAAACCGATCCTTCTGGGCCTCGGGCAACGGATAAGTGCCTTCGCTCTCCACCGGATTCTGAGTGGCGAAAACCGTGAAATCGGCCGATAGCGCGTGGGTGCCGCGGTCAATCGTGACGGTGCGTTCCTGCATCGCCTGAAGCAACGCGGATTGCGTCTTCGCCGGCGCGCGATTGATCTCGTCCGCGAGCAGGAAGGTCGTGAAGATCGGACCCTTCACGAGGGTGAATTCATTCCGCTGAAAATTAAAGACGCTGGTGCCCGTGATGTCGGTGGGCATGAGGTCGGGCGTGAATTGGATTCGCCCGAATTCCGTGCCCAGCACGCGGGCGAGGGTCCGCACCAGCAGCGTCTTGGCCACGCCGGGAACGCCTTCCACCAGCGCGTGTTGATTCGCCAGGATGGCCGTCAACGCCAGGTCCACGACCTCGGGCTGACCAATGATCACACGGCTGATTTCAGCGCGGGCGCGGGTGAGGATTTCCTTGAACTGGGACATGGAGAATATCGGTTCTATTTATCGGACAATGGGGTGGCGGAAAATCAAAGCGAATCCGGGCGACGCGAATCGGGGTGCAAACGGGCAGCAAGCTTTTGAAACGCCCCCACGGGATCGCGTTCCCCGGGCGGGCGGGCGTTTTCCAGGTTGATCACATCCTGGGCATCCCGCAGACGTTCCACCGCACAACGACGTCCGGCGGAATCCCGCCACTGGGCAAACAGCGTGGGGGTCAACTCCGACACCGGCACGGCCCGTGGCAACAGATTCCGATAGCCCACCGCCGTCTCGCGACCGGCCACGGGCTCATTCTCACCGTCCGCCCCGGATGAAGAATCCGAGACTCGGCGGGGCAGAAATGGAACCGCCTGCCGCCAGAGATACAAACCCGCCACCAGCAGCACACCCAGAACCGCGCCCCCCAGTTGGTAACGTCGCAGCAGACTCGCCAACCCCGGCGGCTG
>JAYTHD010000503.1:0-10841 GCA_043732975.1 Verrucomicrobiota bacterium | reverse complement strand
GCCGCCCGGCAGTCCATCTTGCCGTCACCGCGAGCGTGGTAGGGCGGCCGGGTCACGTCGATGACCCCCGCATCGGCGGGAAACTCGATGCTCTCCGCCCGGCCGAAGGACGCCGCCAGCCCTCCCAGCAAAAGACTGGGCAGCAAGCGCGGGAGGGCAACGACAGCACAAAACCTGAACCTCATGTATTCCTTCGCAACCTACGGGTCGAGACGCCCGGATTGCCAGCTGAAATTTGCCCAAGCCAGAAAACACGGGTCGCTGGCCGCCCTCACGCCGGCAGTTCCTGCATCAATCGCTGGAGTTCCCTCAGTCGGGCCAGGGCGTCGCGCTGGGTGAGTCGCGGGAATTGCCCGCCCACGGTGAGGAGTTCGCCCTGACGCGTGAGCTTGATCTTATCCTCGGTCACGTCCACGGACGTGATCCTCCGGGCCGCCGCGGCGATGCGCAACTCCGCCACCGCCAGGACCAGGTCCACCGGGGCGGGAAGCGGACCGAAACGATCCCGGAGCTGATCCCGAAGTCGTTGGACGTCTTCGGGGACGGTGACCTGCGCCAGCTTCCGGTAAATCTCCACCCGTTGACCCGGCTCGCGGACGTAGTCGAGCGGCAGATAGGCGGGCGTGCGTCCGACGTCGAGCGGTTTGACGGCCACCGGGCGCGGAGTTGGAGTGGGCTCGTCGTCGAAATCCGAATAGGCGTAGGTCTCCCGGGGCACTTCAATCTTCAGCCGGGGTTTCCGGGTCCGATCGGATTCCGTTTTTCCGGCCCGCTCCTCACCGGGATTGATGGCCAGGAAATCCAGGCTCGTGCGCACGTCCAGCCGGGGTCGCACCGGTTGACCCTTCAACGCGGCCACGCTTTGGCCGAGCAACTGGCAGTAGAGATCAAAGCCCACCGCAGTGATATGCCCGCTCTGTTGTGCCCCGAGGAGGTTGCCGGCGCCGCGGATTTCCAGATCGCGCATGGCAATCTTGAAGCCACTGCCCAGCGCCGAGTATTGCTTGATCGCACTCATGCGCTTGCGGGCTTCCGTCAACAACTGGGCATGTCGCGGCAACAGCAGATAACAATACGCCTGATGCTTGTAGCGACCCACCCGGCCGCGCAATTGATAGAGTTCGCTCAAACCGAACCGATCGGCGCGGTCGATGATGATCGTGTTGGCGTTGGGAATATCGAGCCCGCTCTCAATGATGGTCGTGCTCACCAGCACGTCCGCCTCCGCGTTCACGAATTGCGTGAACACTTTTTCCAGGGCGTCATCGTCCATCTGCCCGTGCCCGACGATGATCTTCGCCTCGGGCACCAGATCGTGCAAGCGCAGGGCCGTGGCCTCAATCGTGGCCACCCGGTTGTGGAGAAAATAAACCTGCCCACCGCGCTGGATTTCCCGGCGGATGGCGTCGCGGATCATCCGTTCATCGTAGTTGGAGACGATGGTTTCCACCGGCAGGCGATCCTGCGGCGGTGTTTCCAACGTGCTGAGATCGCGCGCTCCCGTGAGGGCCAGATAGAGCGTCCGCGGAATGGGGGTGGCGGAAAGGGTCAACACATCGACCGTGCGCCGCAGTAGCTTGAATTGTTCCTTGTGCTTGACGCCAAACTTCTGTTCCTCGTCGACAATCACCAGCCCGAGGTTCTTGAACTCCACATCCGCCGAGACAATCCGATGCGTGCCGATGATGATGTCGACCGTGCCGTCCTGGGCCGCGGCCAACGCGGCGCGTTGTTGCTTGGGCGTGCGGAAGCGGGAGAGCAATTCGATCCGCACCGGGTATTCCGCCATCCGTTCACGGAAGCTGTTGTAATGCTGTTGCGCCAAAACGGTGGTGGGCACCAGCACGGCCACCTGCCGGCCGCTCATCACCGCCTTGAACGCAGCGCGGATCGCCACCTCCGTCTTGCCGAAACCCACGTCGCCGCAGAGCAGACGGTCCATGGGTTTGGGCGTTTCCATGTCCTTCTTCACCGCCTTGATCTCGCGCCATTGATCGGGCGTTTCCTCAAATTCAAACGCGGCCTCGAACTCGCGCTGCCAGGGCGTGTCGGGCGAAAACGCGTAGCCCGGCTGCACCTGGCGCGCGGCATGGACCGAGAGGAGTTCCGCCGCCAAATCGCGCACCGCCGCCTGGGCCTGCTCCTTGGCCTTGATCCAGCGGGTCCCGCCCAGCGTGCTCAATTGCGGTCGGGCCTTGCCGGCACCCACGTACTTGCTCACCAGATGGGCTTCGGTCACCGGCACATAAATGCGGGGCGCTTCGCCGCCACTTTCCCGCGGGGCAAATTCCAGCACGAGACACTCCGGTCCCGCAGCCGTCGCCGCCTCACCGCCCGCGACCCGCGCCGCGGGGGAGATCATTCGCTGCAGACCGCGATAGATCCCTATGCCATGCAGCAAATGCACCACGTAGTCGCCCTCTTCAAACTCGGTGAAATCCACCTCGAACGCCGAGCGGACCGCCTGGGCATGCGCGGATTTTAATCGCCTTGGACGCGAGATCTTGTAGCGGCCATAAATCTCCGCGTCGGTCACCACCACCCAACCGGCCCCTTCGACCAGAAAACCGCGGGACAGCGAGCCGGCGACCACCTGCAATCCCGGATCCACGGCACCCAATCCGTACTCGTCCCAGAGTTCGCCAAACCGCTGACGTTCCCCCTCGGTCTGGCAGAACACCCAGACCTGGTGCGCCGAACGGAGCCAGCGATGCATCTGCTCGAAGAAGGCCTTGCGCTGCGCCTCCGCCACCGAGGCCTCGGGCAACGTCGTCGCCATCGGGCGATAGGCCTCCAGCGAAGTCATCGCCGGCAAAAGGAGATCGGGCGCCGCCCGTTCCCCTGCCAAATCCAGACTTGTGTCGGAGGCCACTTCGACCAACTCCACCCGGCGCATCTGCCGCTGTTCGGCCTCCGCCAGCAAATCATCCCAGGCCAGCAAAAACGGATCTCCGGGCGGAACCCGTTGCTGATAATTCAGCGCCTTGATCTGCAAATCATCGGGTTCGATCCACACCAGCAACGTGCCGCGCGGGAGGTGCGCCAGCAGATGTCCGAGCCGCGCCGTCGGCACCACCGCATCGCCCGTCTCGCCCCGCGCCGGGCGCTTCTTCAGCAGTCCCAGTTCACCGGCGGGTGGAATGGTGATCGAAACCACCGGCTCACGACTGGTCTGTTGATGCGGATCGAATTCGCGCAGTGAATCCAATTCGTCGCCAAAGAACTCCAGCCGCACCGGCCAGGGCGCGCTCAGGGGCCAGAGATCGACAATGCCGCCGCGCCACGCGAGTTCCCCCTTGTTCGCCACCTGCGCCTCCGGTTCGTAACCCTGTTCTTCCAGCCACTCGATCAAGTCCAGTGGATTGCAGGCGTCGCCCACTTTCAACGTGCGGATCCGCTGGCGGAAATCGTCGGGATCAAACGTGCGCTGCAAGAGCGCGGCCACCTGGGTGACCACCACCGGCGCCACCGGACCGCTCCCGGGCGCCGTGGCCTCCGGGGCAACGCTCGCGAGCGTCATCAGCGTTTCCAGGCGTTCGGCGATGACGTCGGCCCCCGGGATCTTGTGTTCGTGCGGCAGGGTGTCCCAGGCGGGGAAAAACCAGGCCCGTTCCGCGGCGCCGGCCGGTGCCGCCGCCGTAGCGCGCAGGTACGGTTGCCCGGCCGGCCAGGCGTGCAGCCAGGTCTGCAAATCCGTATGGAAGGCTTCCTGCTCCTTCAGGCCGCCCGTGATTACCACAATGGCCCGCTCCGGCTGTCGTCGATGTAATCCGGCCACCACAAACGGATGCGCCGCCGCGGCGATTTCCGACAGTCGGATTACCGCGCTCGCGCGCCCTCGCAATTGTACCGCCACCGCCGCAAACAGGGTCGCCGGGTCGCGGGCCGGTCCGCTTCTCGCCTTGGGCACCGCGTCGGACACGGAAACATTTTCCGGCGCCGGACTGGGAGCCGGAGTCGGTGCAGGTGGAGAGACGCGCTTTTTGGAAGCCAAACCGCTGCCAACGTGAGCGGGTCCATCCAACGGTCAAGCGCCACCCAGTCCGGCCGTGCGGTGAGGGCAGATCGAATTCATGGCGGACCGTCGCCAGTTGTAGCGCCGACCTCTGAGTCGGCCGGGCCGCGGGATTCCAAACCGGCGGGCCGTCCGCTCCCCGAACTTCACTAACACGACAGCGACACT
Organism: Verrucomicrobiota bacterium; assembly: GCA_043732975.1. Taxonomy (GTDB): domain Bacteria; phylum Verrucomicrobiota; class Verrucomicrobiia; order Limisphaerales; family UBA9464; genus CANIZL01. The sequence goes on along the minus strand of JAYTHD010000503.1, from coordinate 6,658 downwards.
TCCAAAGAATTCTGACCGCGGATGACGCGGATGACGCGGATAGAATTGAAAAGTGGGGTTCCGTATCTGCGTTATCCGCGCCATCCGCGGTTCATTTTCTGAAAGTGTCGCTGTCGTGCAAACCGCCGGCGCACCAATTGCCCCGACCGCCCCCGCGGCGTATGGATGGTCACGGTGCATCGTGGGAAGCGAGGTGGGCGGTGATGAACAACATTCGGCAACCCGGAGATCGGTCTTTCCGGATTCGCTCCAGAGTGATCACGATCATTGCCACCTTTGGTGCGGTGTTTGGGTTCGTGGCCTGCAACCGCGAGGCGCCGCCCTCGACACCAACACCCCGACCGGCAGCGACGACGACAGGGGGTCGGATCAGCAGCGAACTGGCGACGCAAGTGGCTCAGATCGAGGCCCGCGAAGACGAGGTCCAGAAGACCGTGTGGGCGCGGGAAATGTTGGCGGAGGAGTGCGGACGCGTTTTTGAATCGCTCTGGGACCAGATCAATGCGGCGACCAATAAACTGGCAGTGGTCGCCGATTTCCCGGCCGACGAACTGGTCCTCGGCAATTGGCCGGTATCCACGAATCTGTCGCACGGCATCGTATTACGGAATCCCGCCGGTCTTCCGTCGATCCTTAACCGGGATCAATGGCGAGCCTGGCTCCAATCCATGGCTCAGGCCGGCTGGCAACTGGCCCAGACGGAATTCCGACATCGGCGCTTCGATACCGATCCCGAAGGGCATCCCCGGGAGAGCGCCTTCTATTTTTCCGCGCATCTGGAGAATCTCGCCCGGGCCGAACGGGCCATCGTGGAAGGCGATCTGAGGGTGGCCTGGAACGGCATCCGGGCGGACGGATTACCCGCCGTCCAGCGGATCGATGTCAGCCATCTGGGCGTGCGGACCCGGCCGGGCTCGCTGCCCTACCAACTCATCCGGACGGAACAAATTGCGCCGGCGAACCAGTCCTCGACGATTGAGCCGCTCCTCGTCTACGACCTCGATGGCGATGGTTTATCGGAAATCATCCTGCCCGTGAAAAACCGGGTTTATCGCCGGCAAAACGATGGCAGCTACCAATCCGGACCCCTGTTGCGGCACCCGACCGGATCCCTGCTTTCGGCGGTGATCGCTGACTTCGACGGTGACGGGGTGGCCGATCTGCTCGGCGCGACACTTCAGGGACTCCTTTTGTTTCACGGCTCCGGCCGAACGACTTTTGAAAAGCCGGGCGAAATCGTGTGGCGTGCCGATCCGAGCCTGGTATATCCCAGCGTTCTGAGCTGCGGAGATGTCGATGGCGACGGGGATCTGGACGTTTTTTTGGGACAATACAAGTTGCCCTATCGCGGCGGTCAAATGCCCACCCCGTATGACAATGCCCTCGATGGAGAGCCCGCCTATCTATTGCTGAACAACGGTCAGGGACAAATGACGGACGCCACCGCCCCGGCCGGACTGGAGCCCAAGCGCCGGCGGCGTTCTTTGAGCGGATCCCTCGCCGACCTCGACGGCGATGGTCATTTGGATTTGGTGGTCGTGAGTGATTTTGCTGGCGTGGATCTGTATCGGGGAGACGGTCGCGGGCACTTCACGGAGGTAACCCGCCAATGGCTGCCGGACGCTCACGGATTTGGCATGGGTCATGTGCTGGCCGATTTCAACGCCGACGGCCGGCTCGATTTGTTGATGACCGGCATGCCCTCGCCGACCGCCGATCGGCTCGAACACTTCAGACTCTGGCGCCCGGATTTCCCGGAGGACCACAGCCTGCGTGCCCGGATGACCTATGGAAACCGACTCTACCAAGCCAAGGCAGTCGGGGGATTTGAAACGTCTCCGGCGGGCGCGGCCATTGCCCGGTCGGGTTGGTCCTGGGGTGGCAGCGGATTTGATATCGACAACGATGGCTTTCCCGATGTGTACGTGGCCAATGGCATGGAAAGTCGCCAGTCCGTCCGTGACTACGAGGCCGAGTACTGGCTGCATGATTTGCAGGTGGCGAATTCGCGCGAGAATCCCGCTGCCGATGTCTATCTGAAGAGCAAGGCGACCCGGTTGCGAGGCCGCGGAGCCTCGTACGGGGGTTATGAGAAGAACCGCCTTTTCCTCAATCAGGCCGGAACCGCCTTCGTCGAGGTCGCCTACCTGTTCGGGGTGGCCTTGGAACAGGATTCCCGGAGCGTCGTGTCGGAGGATCTCGATGGGGATGGCCGGATGGATCTGCTGGTGACGAGCTTCGAACCGTGGCCGCATCCGAGCCAAACCTTGCGGATTTACCAGAATACGCTCAAGGACACAGGCCATTGGATTGGCTTTCGCTTCCATGAGGCAAAGCACGGGACTTCGCCGGTGGGCGTGCAAGTGACCGTGCGGTCAGGCGCGTATCGGGCGATTCGGCAATTAGTCACCGGCGACTCCCACAACGCCCAACACGCCAACACGGCCCACTTTGGCCTGGGCCAACTGGACCGTGTGGAAAGCGTGGAAGTCCGCACGCCGAACGGCCGGGTGTGGACTTTGTCGGCGCCGGCGGTGAATCGCTACCACCTCATCGAACTGCCCAAGGCGGAGCCCACGCCTCGTTAGCGTGGATGCCGCCCCGGGGAAGCCGGAATCCAGCGACCTCCCGACCGGCGCCGGGAGCTATCAGAATTTCGTGTAGCCCGTCCGGTCCTGATACCACAGAAAGTCCTGTTTGCCCGCAGCATCGAAGGGCACCACGCCGAAACTGAACTTCACGGGGTAGACGGAAGTCCGGCTCAGCCACTTGTGAACCTCGGCATGTCCGTCGGCGAAAGAGAAGCCGCAGGCGCCGTTGTGGTACGAAGCCGGCAGATCGCCCCACTGAGCCGCGTTGTAGCCGGCGACGAAAAAGGCGTCGTTGATGCCATCGGGATGCTCATCCAGCGTCAGCCAGGTAAACGACGGTTGCGGCACCTGTGTCAACTTGAGGTACTGACGCCACTGGGCATCCAGCCAGGCATGGCCATTGGCGGAACCGCCGCTGTTGTCGGACAGCCCGAAGAGCGCGTTCATGGAATTGCTGCGGAGCCGCCCGGTCCAGCCCTTGGCTCGCTGGGCGGGGCTCAGGTAATGGTCCGCCGGGCACTTGTAGATTCCCAAGGCGCCGCCGTTGTATCGGGCGAGCACCCCGTTTTGCACCCAGAGAACGTTGGTGTTGCTCACGTCGTCGATGCTGGAACTCGCACCGTAGCTCATGACGTTGTTCACCCAGTTATCAAACTTTTTGCTGGTGATCGCCTCTTCCGTGCCGGGAATGGTGAAGTTGTTCGCGCAACCGTCCCCGTTATCTCCGGCATACAGATGCCAGGCGAGTCCCAGTTGCTTGTTGTTGTTCATGCAACCAATGCCTTGGGCCTTGGTTTTGGCCTTGGCCAGTGCCGGCAGCAGCATGCCCGCCAGAATGGCGATGATGGCGATGACCACCAGAAGCTCGATGAGCGTGAAGCCCATGGCGGCGTATGATTTTGAGGATCGTCCACCTGAACGGGCACGAAATGACATTGAGGTATTCATGGAAATCGAATCCAGTTTTGCGACGGCGGGAACACCGTGAAAGTAGCAACCTCACGCCACCTCTGCAAATGGGTTATTTTGACCCTTCGCAACTGACTTAGCCCGCCTCAATGGGCACGGGTACCGAGGCAATACAGAAATTCCTGGCGAGGATCGCCGGTTTGGGCCACCCGCAGATAGATCCGGCTGCCGCAGATGGCCGGAGTCGCGTAGACTTCGTTACCGAGTTGGTTTTGTGACAGCAGTTTGAAGCGGTCCGGACGGGCCTCAAAAACCGAAGTGATTCCGCCGAGACTCGTGGCGTAGATCCGCTCGCCCACCCGCACAGGTGAGGAAAAGAAGTCGCCGCCCAGGCGTTCCTTCCACTGCTCCTCGCCGGTCTCGGATTTCCAGCACACCGCCACGCCGGCGTCCGTGACCGCGTAGAGGTAGCCCGCGTCCTGGATCATCGACGGCACATAAACCCGGGTCGTGTTTTTCCAGGCGACCTTGCCGGAGCCGTCGGCCGTGACGGCCATCACATGATTCCTGGGATAGCCACCACTGGCGAACACGCGTTCGCCGTCGGTGACGGCCGTGACCACACATTCCTCGGTGGACCCTTCAATCTCCCAAAGTTTGATTCCCGTCAGTGGATCAAAGCTCGAAAACAGATTGCAGCCGGCCACGATCATCTGGGTTCGGCCCGCCGCGCGCACGACCGCGGGAGACGTGTAATTCGGCAGTTTCGGTCGCGATTGCTGCCACCGGATTTCCCCGGTTGCCCGATCCAATCCGGCCAACGTGCCACCCCCTTTGTGATCGGCGGTCACCAGCACGATGGACTCATGGACGACCGGCGACGCCGCGAACCCCTGGTGGGGGATGAAATCGCCCACCTTGCGTTGCCAGAGAATCTTTCCCTGCAGATCGAGCGCCGAAGTGTGGATCGCCCTTCCATTGAGGAAATTCACATACAGACGCTCGCCATCAGAGGCGACGGTGGCCGAGGCCTGCGACGTGTTGGCATGACCGGCACGGTCCAGGTTGCCCTGATGCACCACCGTGTCCCAGACCACCCGGCCATTCGCCCGATCAAAGCACAGCATGCGTTGCGATTGCTTCTCGAGATCGGCGGTTGTGAGGTAGATCCGGTTTCCCACCACCGTGGGGGAACTGTGTCCCCGGCCGGGCACTGGAACGTGCCAGAGGACGTTCTCGGACTCGCTCCAGCGCAACGGCGGGGATTGCCCGGGCGCGGCGATGCCGTTCCGCGTCGGACCCCGCCACGCCGGCCAATCCTCGGCCGTTGCCGCGGCCACGGCCGATCCGGCCAGCATGAGGGCCGCCAGAGCCAAGGATACCGCGCCGATCCGGGTCAACGAATTGCAAATCTTCATGGGAATCGGTCCACCATCCCGCGACGGCTGTGGGTTGAAAAGAGAAAAGAAAATGGAATGAGCCTGGAACGGCAGCCCATTCCCGTGCCGGTTGGTCCGGCTACTTCGCCACCGGCTTCGTATCCACTTCCCAATGGTCCGTTCGAAAAAGATTCACCGGCAGACCTTCCTGCGAAAACAGGTTGGGGATCGCCGTGTTGCCAAAGCCAAATCGGACAGCCACTGGTTGCTTCACTTCGGGATGGGAGACCACGACCGCCGAGTCTTCGATGGTGGCTGCGGCGGAGAAAAAGACCTTGTCGGCGCCGGCAATCTGGAATTCGGTCGGTTGGCCATTCTTGGCAACGAGCCCGTGGTCGGCGTTCCGGAACCGGATCCGGATTTTGTCGCCCTCCACCTGCATCTGCTCATAAGCCGGACTCTGATGGGCGATGCCTTCCCGTCCGTAGGTTTGGGCCAGGGCGAGATTGGCCAGACGTTTCGCCACGTCGCGCTTGTTGACGGGATGGATGTTCTTCACGTCTTCCACCAGGTCGCTGACGACTACCATGCCGGTCTTTGGGTGGGAGGCGCTCAGGGTTTGGGCTTCACGCAGGAGGGCGCCGATGTTCGGGCGATCGTAGGCGAAGGGAGCGATCTGGACGAAGTAGAAGGGGAACGGTTCCTGCCAAGCCTTGCGCCACGAATCAATCATGCCGGTGAACAGCGGGGGATAAGTCTCGGCGGTGCGGGTATTGCTCTCGCCCTGATACCAGATGACGCCCGCGATCTTGAACGGGGTGAGCGGATGGATCATGGCATTGTAACACAGGCCGGCATCCTTCGGCCACCAGGGCGCGGGACTTAGTTGTCCCGCGGCGGCTGACAGGACCGGGTCCTTTTCCACGAATTCGCGAGGAGTCCAGACTTCGGCGGGCGTTCCTCCCCAGTTGCTGTTGATCAGCCCGACCGGGACATTGAGCTTTTCCTGCAGTTCCTGTCCGTAGAAATAGCCGATGGCGCTGAAATGGAGCATTTCCTCGGGACTGCACACCTTCCAGCTGCCTTCACACCGTTCCTGTGGAAAATCGGCGGTCGTCTTGGGTAGGTAAAAGAACCGGATCTTTGTGTTGGTGGCCCGGGGCGCCTCGGCAAGGGCCTGGGGCAACCCCTGGTCGCCGCTCCATTCCATATTGCTCTGGCCGCTGCAGACCCAGACCTCGCCCACCATTACATCCTCGAGGACGATGGCATTTGAGCCGGTCACGATCACCTTGTAAGGCCCTCCGGAAGCGGGAGTCCGAATCGGTATCCGCCAGCGTCCGCCGCTGTCGGCCACCACCTCGTGGAGCGTGTTGGTCCAATCGGTCAGGATCCGGATCTTCTCGCTCGGATTGCTCCACCCCCAAAAGTTCACTGCGGCCTTCTGCTGCAGCACCATATGGCTGCCCAGGATCGCCGGCAGTCGGACGGCGGCCGAAACGGTAGGAATCGCCAGGGCCAGGAAAATAGCGCCGGAGAGCGGACGGAGCGGTGATTTCACCCCGACAATTGAAAACACAAACGGCCGACCTCAAAACTTCATAACTCGTTCCGGCTCTTTCGAATCCCCGGAATCTTAAAAATAATTTCAATCATTAATCGTATAAAGTGACAGGATCATAGTTGTTGACGTATTTGCTATTCGCTGTATTTTGATGGCACAATGCGAATGGCGCGGATCAAGGTGACGGGGGCAGCAGCGGTGTATCACTGCATTTC
>JAYTHD010000502.1:0-11404 GCA_043732975.1 Verrucomicrobiota bacterium | reverse complement strand
CGACCATGGCCACGCCGGCGGCGGCGGCTCTGGCAACCAGCCAGCGCACCAACTCCCCGGGTTCGGCGGGCGCTTCCCGGACCCAGGCCTGGAGGGATTCACCAGTGATCTCCTCAAGCCAGCGAATAAAAGCCGGATTGGGCTGGGACCGGGTCGCCCCTGGCGTCGCACGGCCCCGGACCCGGATTGCACGGATCCCTGGGGTCGAGACTCGATCCAACTCAATCGCCAGCAGCACCAACGGCATCAGAACCGGGGATGAGGCATCGTCACCCAGCAATCCGGGGGGCACCCAGAGATACGGAAAGCCGAGAAACAGCGGCGCGGATCCGTGGCGTCGGCCCGGTTCAGCAGCGGTCGCCAGGTCCTCGAGTTGCTGTTGCAGCCCAGCGGAATCCGATCCGGATTCCGTTGACGGAATGGGAAAGTCGACGGCGTGGCGGCCTCCCAACAGACCCGCCAGCCGCGATTCCCCACTGAACGCTGCCGCCGTTTCAAGTGCCTGCCAATCCAGCCGTCGCGGGCCGGGCGGCATCCACAAGGAGGGATCTTCGCCAGCCAGGGCTTCGAGCACCGCCAGCCAGTTTTCGTCGGCGGGCGCCACCACGGCAGGAGCGGGATTTTCGGTCATACGTACTCGACACCCAATACCGAGCGGGTGGCTTCCAGAAGGCGCGTTTTGAGCTGCTTGTCCTGGATTTCAAAGTCATCCCCCACCAAATTCAGCGAGGTGATCCGCGATTTCAGCAGCAAATCATTGGGGACTTTGCAGAATACCCGGTAGACGGCCAGTTGTCCTTTGGTACCGCCGCCGGCCGTGTTGACGATGAAGTCGATCAAGGGCCGCAGGTGGAAGGACTCCGTCGGCTCTGCGGCGACGGCGATGGGCGGCGCCGGCGCTGGCGTCACCGTTCTGGCCGGCCCGGCCGCCGTGGGAGCAACGGCTACGGCAACGTCGTTGGTGCGCCGTTTCAGCGAGGCTGAGAATTTGCGCGGGGCGACCTCCGTGGGCAGCCCCCGGGCAGCGGCCGTCGGCGTGGCTTCGGGTGCCGTCGGGTAAGCGAACTGTTCGTGGAATTCGGTGGCGCTGTAGTCGGCCACGGCCAGCAATCCGGCAGCCTTCAACTTTTCCGCCAGCAGGACCATCGCCTCGCCGCTCAGTTCAAAGCGTCGCGCCAGATCCGCCAGGCTGGCTCGCCCGTCCGCAGCCATGAACAGGCGCCACTCCGGAGGCGTCAGCCGGATGTCCGGATCCAATCCCCCCGTCGGCGTGGAACGTCTCAGGACTTCGATTTCAAATTCAGCATTCATGGGTTTTGAGAGTTCGTCCGGTGCACCTTGAGGCCCTAAAAAAACGGGGCATGAGGATTCCCGTCATGGCGTGCCAGCGTCATTGAGGGCGATCACCAGATCGCCCGAGTGATGGTTCCATAGCAGCGGCAGGACAAAGCGGGTGGGGGCCAGGTCCAGTTGCCGGGCGGCGGCCTGATCGCACGGGCGGGGGACCGAAATGGTCAGATGATGCCCGAAATGGTTGCGCGCGTTGCTGGCAATGGTGCTGGTCATTTCCGCCGCCAGATCCAGGCAGTTGGCGACGGAATGTTCGCGTTCACCCAGGCTCGTCAGCAAATCCTCGAGGAATTCACGTCCGAGGGTCAGATAGACACACCCTTCGGCCACGCCTCCCAGGCGCACGACGCCGGTGAAATCAGCGAATTGCGGTGGCGCAAATTCGATCCGGGGCTCGCTGGCGCGGGCCGAGGTTCCGGTGACCGTGGCAAAATAGGCCAGGCTGAGGTCGATGAAGACCTTGAGTTCGACTTCGGTGAGGGTGGCAATCATGGTGGCGGGCGAAAATCGAACCGTTAGTGGAACGCGAGGCAGATAATAACGAAGGCCCGTTCCTCAGACCAGCGGACCGGGAGCACCATGATCGTGTGTCGGGGCGGTAGACGCAGGTTTTCCGGGCGACCCGTGATCACGTGCGGCACGGAGATCATAAATCCGGACCCCATCTTTTCACGGGCATTGCCGGAAATGGTATTGGTCACCTCGCCCACCATGTCGGCACAGAGTTCGTCGCTGGCCTCGGCCTCGCCGGCGAGGCGGACCAGCCTGCGCGCCAGCGCCCGGCTGGCGGTGAAATAGATCACCCCCTTCTGAGCGCCCGAGATACCGATCGCCGCGGAGTAATCCAGAAGCTCCAGGTCACGGAAATTGCTCAGAAACGGTGTCCCGATCTGCCCGGCGGTCCCCGTGGTGGTTTTGAAATAGTTCGTCACCAGACCCACGAACAACTGGATTTCGTGTTCGTTCATTATTCTTCAAAAAGCTCGGTCAGTGACGTCCGTATGCTCACCGGGGTAACGGGCTTCAGCAGGAAGCCCTCCGCCCCCAATTTGACGGCCTCCACCGCAGTATGGCGGTCGCCCAGGGCGGAGACGACCAGGATCTTCACAGTCGGACGCGCCCGCGTCATCAACTGGACGCAGGTCAAGCCATCCATCTCGGGCATGGTGATATCCATGGTCACCACATCCGGTTGGTGAATCTCAAACAAATCCATCGCATTTCGACCGTTGTCGGCCGTGTGAATCTCGGAAAATCCAAAGTCCTGCAACGAGCGGGCCAGCGCACGGCGGATGATGTTGGAGTCATCCACAATCAGAAGTTTCATATTCCGTCCTTCATTGAGCCCGGCCCGCTTTCCGTGGCGGGCGGTACGACAAAATGGAACCCGCAAAAATGCCCGGGCTGCGAATCCAGAGAAATTTCTCCGCCGAGGTCGTCGACCACCTTCTGGCGCAGCAAATCGAGGCCGACTCCCCGGCCGGAGTTTTCGTCGACCTTGTCGGCGGTGGAAAAGCCGGGCTCGAAGATCAGCAGCACGACCTCGCTGTCGTCCATGGCGGCCAGCTGAGCCGGGGTGGCGAGCCGCGAGGTGATCGCCCGGGTCCGGATCCGCGCTGGATCCAGGCCGCGTCCATCGTCGCGGTAAAAAAGGTTGAATCCCTGGTTCGCACCGCCCCCCGGGATCTGCAACGTCAAGTTCAGCGTCCCCCGTATGGACTTGCCGGCCGCCAGTCGTTCCACCGGGGTTTCCAGTCCGTGGACCAGACTGTTGCGACCGAGTTGAACCAGAATATCGCGGATCAAGGTCCGTTGGTCGCCCATGAGTTCTTCGCTGAAACCCTCGGCCTGGATCTGAACCTGTTTTCCGAGGTTTTTCGCCAGGGTTTGGATCATGGTGCGGAAGGATCCCAGCAGGCTCTCATCAGTCCGTTCGCCAGGGCGCGTCGAAGTTAAAGTTTCCGGGCCGGAGGGCGTTCGCCGAGCCGGCGCGGCCGCGGTCGGTGCGGAAGCGGGAGCGGGAGTGGGAGTGGGAGTGGGAGCGGATGGGGTGACTGGCGCGGGCGGAGCGGTCTGGGGTGGTGGAAGTGGCGGGAGTGCCGGGAGTGGCGCCGGGGCCACGGAGGGAGGTATTACCATCAGCGGGGTTGGCGCGACGACCAGGGGCAGGACTGGCGGGGCGACCGGCGCGGTCGGCCGATGAATGAAGCCACGCAGGCTGCCCAGGCGGCCGATCAATTCACGCGCCTCCTCGAGGTCGGCGGTCAAGCTCGCCTGCAAAATGACGACGGAGAGCAGATCCTCCGGCTTGAGGCTGGGGCGGTCCCGGATTTCCGTGATCTTGTCTTCAAAAGTGTGGACCGCCTGGACGAAGTAACGGGCACCAATGAATTCGGCATTGCCCTTGATGCTGTGAGCGGCGCGGAAAATGTTGTGGAGCCGCTGCCGGAGTTCCTCCTGTCCGCCGGATCCTCGGGAGGCTTCGATCAGGGAATCGGCCCGGAGCGTGTCATTGACATTTTGCAGCTCTTTTTCCGTCGCCTCGACGAACTCCCGGAAATCGTCGGGCTCCACGTGGAGGACGCTCGAAAGAATCTCGAATTGCCGGTCCTTCCGCTGCTCCACTTCCCGGAGTTGATTCTCGAGGAGCACCCGCTCGGTGATATCCCGGGCACTCACAAAGACACGGGAGACGGTGTCCTTTCCGTCCATGATCCGGCGGAATTCAAACTCCACGAAGCGGGTGTCGAACCCGCCTTCGTTGTTGGGGAAATTGAAGTCGACCTGGCTCAACGGGTTGATCTTGGCGAGCTGCTTTTCCTTTTTGGCCGGGTTGAACAGGAGGTCCAGGTAGTCCCGGGTCGTGCCATACATCTTCTCCGTCAACAGGCGCTGCAGGAGGCCGAGAAAATTAATGCCGGCCAGGCTTTCAACGCGGAGGATGCCTTCGCATTCCTTCGAGTAGGTATTGCCGATGCGGAATTTGGAATCGATGACCAGCAATCCCTGTTTGACGGTTGCAAGGATCAGCGCGTTTTCCTGCAGCAGTCCGTTGAGCCTGACGGTGCTGCCTTCCAGACTGGCATTGATCTCCCGGAGTCGGGCCGCCGACTCGGCGTGCAGGGCGTCACTTTTGCGGAGCTTGCCGACGAAGAAATAAGCAATGTAGGTCAGCAATCCGAGCACACCCGCCAGGGCGCCGGCCTGAATCCAGCGGAGCCGGGTGGCCCGGGTGCTGCTGAGGGCGGCGAGCTCATTGGTAAGATAGGCGTTCAGGAACAACACCCCGATGACCAGCAAAGTCAGGGCCACGCCAGCGACAACCAATTCCCGGTACCGGGTGGAAGAGGGCGCGTCCCCAGACCCGGCGGTGCCGGCGGCCCCGGGGGCGGCCGAAGGGCGCGGCGAGGATAAAAAGGACGGACTCATGAATGCGTCGGTAAGCAGATTCTGTTAAAACGAAAGCTGGCACAAATTCAAGCCGACCGCAGCGGAGAATTTACGCTCCCGTTGCGGTTTTCGGGACTGTGAAATGGCGGACGACACCGATTCCCAAGTGCCGAACCTGATCGCCCATGCGCCCGCCGGACGCCGCCGGGTTCGCATCGGCGGATGGTGTGTCACGCCGCCGGTCCACGCGATTCTGGATCCGGGCCGAGTTGGTTTTGCAGTTGGGCCACCAGGATTTGTTCCACGGCGCGAAACTTGGCGGCGTTGGCTGGGTTCAAGGCCATGAGCACGCGATGGGCTTCCAGGCAACATTCCGCGACCTCCTGATGGGTCTGTTCGCCCGGACGGACTTCGACGGCTGCGGTTTTCGGTCTCGCGTTGGGATCGGGTGTCCGGTCGACCCGATCGACCAGAGGAAGGACCCCCAGATTGTCCAGAAGATCCGCCACCCGTTCATTGGGCTGGACCAGGGTGAATCGCCGGACGGGTTGTCCGGCAGCGGTCGAATCCGCGGGGCCGATCAAACCGGCGAGCACGCCGGAAAAGGTACTATCCATCAGGAAGCACTCGCTCAAATCCAGAATGAAATGCGTGGTCCCTTCGGCGGTGAGCTTTTGCACGGCCGCCTTGAAGTCCCGCGAGCTTTCCACGGCAGCGCGCCCGGCGATCCGGATCCATGCCTCCGGGGGCTCGACGGCAACCGAGATGCTGGAGTTGGCCCTGACCATGACGGACGATCGAGGTGCGCTGGTTGCCGGTCAAGTCGCCGCGCCTTCCATGAACGCGTAGCAGAGCAGGTGGAGAATGTGCATCTGGACGTCTTCCACGCGGCCATAGTGAGTGTCGCCAATGACCACGGACTGCTCCGCAAGGTCCGCGAGCCGGCCGCGCTTGGCTCCCACCAGGGCGATCGTGCGGAGTTGATGATCCCGGGACCATTCGACGGCTTTGACCAGGTTCGGTGAGTTGCCGCTGACGCTGGCGCAGATCAGTACATCGCCGGGGCGCGCAAAATTCATCAACTGCCGTACGAAGATTTCGTCGTAGTTGTAGTCATTGCCCAGGGCCGTGATCCAGGCGGTGTTGTCGCAGAGGGACATGACGCGAAACCGCCGGCCGAGCTTGTCGGAGGCGCCTTTGCCGAGATCCACCGCGAAATGGCTGGCGTTGGCCGCGCTCCCGCCGTTCCCCACCACGAAGATCTGGGCGTCCGCGTCGTGCGCCTGCTTGAGGGTCGCCACCAGCCCGGCCAATTGTGCCGGTTGCAGCGTGTCCACCGCCCGCTTCTGGGCTTCCAGATACGATTCGATCCATTTTTGCATCCGGCGAACCATCGTCGGTGGCGCTTCAATTTTCAAATCGGAGATGTCGACGACCGGGGTGGAGCGTTACTCCGGGGCGAGTGAACCCGTGGTTCGGCGTCGACTGGAAGGGCGGCTTTTCCTGCGTCGGTTGTTTGCGGCGATCCCCTTTGCCCCCCAACGTTCCGGCCATTGATGGTTGCCACGGGTGTCAGCGCTTCTGTTCGCGGGTTGTACAAGGCCTACGGGTCGCAAGCAGTGCTCGCGGGTCTCGATTTGGAAATCCAGGCCGGCGAAGTCCTGGTGCTCATGGGTCCCAGCGGCGCCGGAAAAAGTGTGCTGCTCCGGCACCTCATCGGATTGGAGTCGCCCGACGCTGGCGAGGTGCGGATCGGTGATCGACCGGTGGATGATTCCATCCGGGATCAATTTCGGCTGGCTCTGGTTTTTCAGTCGGGCGGATTGCTCAATTCCCTGAGTGTCTTGGAGAATGTGGGCCTGTATCTTGCGGAACACCGGCTTGTCAGCGCGGCGGAACGTCACCGCGTCGTTTTTGAAAAGCTGATGCTGGTGGGCTTGGGCGAGGAGGTCGCGGAGAAGCTGCCCTCCGAACTCTCCGGAGGCATGCGCAAGCGCGTCGCGATCGCCCGGGCCTTGACCATGGACCCGCAATTGGTGTTGTTTGACGAACCCACCAGCGAACTCGATCCCCTCGCCGCAGCGACCGTCGGCCGGGAAATCGTCAAATTGAATCGCCGCCTGGGAGCCACGACGGTGGTGGTGACGCATGATCGCGACCTGGCTTTTGGCGTTGGCCAGCGGATTGGATTCCTGGCCGAAGGGCGTCTGCAGGCCTTGGGAACCCCGGCGGATATTCGGGCGCACCCGAATCCGCTTTTGCAGCGATTTCTTGCCGCCGAGTTCCGCGCTGATTGAATCTGGCCCGGGCGCGCGAAGGGAGGTAGCCACCGGATTCCGCGGGCCCGGTGTGGGATTTTTTTTCATTCGCCTTCGCGCAGGGTGGCGGAAACTGTTATCCTGACCGCATTGCTTATGAGGAATTCGCTTGAAACTCGCTTGGGATTGTTCTTCGCCCTCGTGGTGGTCGCCGGCTTCATCCTGTTCGAACTCGCCGGGGGCGGGCGGTGGTTTGTGCGCGGCCAGGAAGTCCGGGCCCGCTTCAAGAGCGCGGGGGATCTCAAACCGGGCGACCCGGTCCGGCTCGCCGGCATCAAGGTCGGACGCGTGACGGAACTCCATCTGGCCGGGCAGGCGGTGGAGGTGGTGATGAAGGTGGACCCGGGCGTGGAGGTGCGGACGGACAGTGTCGCGCAGATCCGGTTCACCGGCCTGATGGGACAGAATTTTGTCGCCCTCGATTTCGGTTCGGAAAAGGCCCCCCTTCTGGCCGCCGGCGGGCTGTTGCAGTCCAAGGAAGGAGCGGATCTGGCGCAGGTCTTCGAGAAGCTCAATGGGGTGGCCGATGGTGTGCAGTCGATGACGAAGAGCTTCAGCGGCGACCAGTTTGGGCAACTGCTGGGTCCCATTGCCGAGGTCCTCAAGGACAACCAGCCGCGGATCAACACCCTGATGTCCAATCTGGCCAACCTGTCCACCGACCTGTCGCAGGGGAAGGGGAGCGTGGGCAAGTTGCTCAAGGACGAGGCCCTCTATGTTTCGGCCTTGGGTACGGTGACCAACCTGAACTCGCTGAGTGCGGAGGCTCGCGGACTGTTTGCCAAAGCCGACACGATGTTGAGCGACACCCAGGGGTTGGTGGGCGACGCCCGCAAGGTCATCGGCGGGGTTGATCGGGGAGAGGGCACCATCGGTCGTTTGCTCAAGGACGACACGCTGGCGAAGGACACCACGGTGGCGATGACCAATATGCGCGAGATTCTGGAAAAGATTAACCGGGGCCAGGGAACGGTGGGCAAGGTGGTCAACGACGACTCCTTCCTCCGCAACGTGAAGCTGACGTTGCAGAAGGTCGACAAGGCCACCGAGGGGCTGGAAGACACCGGGCCGCTCAGCGTCATGGGAACCTTGATTCAGACGTTGTTCTAGAACGATGTCTTGTCGTTTCGCTCTGTGGCTGCTCTCTTGCGTTAATGTCATTTTACCCGGGCTGTTCCGCGCCCAACGCTTCTTCACCGTAATTATGGCTCAGTACTTTTTGCAGACGCTCGGTTCGAATGTGAGGCATAATCTGCATGACGGACTGAATACGGTCGGACGGAATCCGACGAACGACGTGCGGCTGTCCGAGGCCTCCGTTTCGAGCTTCCATTGTGAGATTGAGGTCGACGCCCAGGGAGTGCGCGTGCGGGATCTTCAATCGACGAACGGCACGCGGATCAACAATACGCCGGTGGAATTCGCGGAAGTGCGACCGGGTGACGAACTGGCGTTGGGCGAAGTCCGGTTGCAAGTGGATCGCGAAGAGCCGGCAACCGTTATTCTTTCAACGGTGCCTTCTGCGGAGGGCGGGATCCCTGATGAAGCGGCCCGCTACCGCTGCAATCGATGTCACAAGGTTTGGGGGGCGGCTCATGTGAAAGTGCTCAAGGTGGGTCCCGAATCCGCCGAGGCGCGCTTTTGTCCGGCCTGTTCCGGACGCTGTTCCCGCGTGGATTCAACCACCGCGGCAGAACTACCGGTGGCCGAACCGTCCTTGCTCAACCGACTGACCCAGAATATCCGGATCCCCGCGCGGATGAAGCTCCGCTGATCCGCGACGCGGTCATGTAACCGGTGGAGGACGGCTGCCGTGCGGTGCCTGAAGACCGGGCAGTCGATGGTCATCACTGTTCACACCGAGTGGATCAACCCGCCATCGGCGGTTATTGTGGATACGGAAGGCGACGCGCGCTTTGCCGACGATGGCCCATTTTGGGGCGACCGCCCCTCCCTCCATCAATTGCAGGAAATGGCCCGCAGCGGCGATTGTTTTTCGATGCGTCCCAACGACTGAAGGCAACGACAAAGCCGGACCGCATCACGTATTTTGTGGTAATAGACTACCTTCCCAAAGTCGTGCCCAAGAACGGTCCGGTTTGCTCGGGTTCGATGTTTGCGACTTGGAAGCAGGGAGGTTTTGAGCCACTTTGGAGTGAATGAACCCGCAACCGGCGTGGCGCAGGGGTTTCACGCTCGTGGAACTGCTCGTGGTGCTGGCGGTCATCGCGATCCTGGCGGCGATGCTCCTGCCGGCCTTGGGGCGTGGAAAGTCCCGAGCGCAAGCGGCCGCGTGCGGAAATAATTTACGTCAGTTGGGTCTCGCGTTTCAGTCCTACCTCCACGACAACGCCGACATTTTCCCCACGAGTGCCTCGCATAGTGGCTTGGGCGCGCAACCTGAGGATTGGGTTTGGTGGCAAGTGGAGGCGGGTCCAAGCGGGCAGGTTGCCATGCGGGATCCGCATAAAGGCGGCGTGATGCGATACCTCGGCAATTACGACCCGCGCTATCTACGTTGTCCGGCGGACCGCGATGCGGTCACCCGCGAGGTGTTTTGGAAAAGTAATCCGGGCACCGAGCAGTATTTTTACAGCTATTCGCTCAATGCTTTCAGTGACGCCGGCATGGCCAGCTTCATCTCGCGCGACCGGACCTTGATCCATCTCAACAAGGGCGAGAAAATCCGAAATCCCTCCGGCAAGATCATGCTGGCTGAGGAAAAGGGCGCGGCAAATGACGGCCCCGGCACAGCGGTGATTGATGACGGGCGCTGGCAACCGCTGGGCTATCCGCTGACCATGCGCCACACCGGCAAGGCCAATGTGACTTTCGCGGACGGGCATGTGAAGCCGGTGCGGCGCGATTTCGCCGACCCGGAACATCCGGAACATATCGATCCGGCTTACTGATGGACCGGGCGATTTCGCCGGCAGCGGCCGGATTCGTGGTGTCAAAACAGGACGCCCGCCCTCCGGCGCGGAAGGCGGGCGCAGCCGACGCTCGATACCTTGGCCCGCGGGTTCAGCGGCTTACGACGCGGAAAAAGCCCGGCAGGCTGTCAGCGGGAAGGTCCGCAAGATGCTCGATTGTCGTGAGCACTTCCATCCACAGGCCACCAGCAAAGCTGTCGCGGCGCTCCACGCGGAACGAGGCGTCGCCGCCGATCCAAGCGAGGCGAACGATGCCCTGATTCACGCGAATCTGGGTAATGATGGGAACTGTGCCAAGAGTGAGCTGGGCAACCTGATATCCCGGTGCGGTGAAGTCCGCTTCCGCGAACATCCCTGCATTCAGGATCCTGCCCATACCGGGTGCCTTGAAACCGGCATGCGGATGCACGACTCCACTCTCGGCCATGCCGGTGTTGGGCGCCATCTGGCCGAAGAACGCGGTGCTGGCCGGGAGTTCATCGTTCACCTCCGTGCCGGCGTCCCAGACCCGCGAACCAAGCACATTAACACTGCCTCCCACGAAGGTTCCGTCGGCATCAAAGACGGGCACTATCGTAGGGTTTCCATTGCCGACGAAGGCGTCGTTGCTGGGGATGACCATCGAGGCGTAACTCAGGTAGCGGCTGGTGACGGCCAGCGGATCCAGCCAGAACGTGCGCGTGGTCGTCTGGCCGGGAGCGAACACCGGTGCGGCCCCGCCGCTCGTGATTGTGGCTTGCAGGGTGCCGGCGCCGCTGGCGGTGAAACTCGCGGAGAGTGGGCCGGTCGTGCCGTCCTCGGCGAGCCGCTCCAGGGCCGCGGAGGCCGGGACATTGGGGTCGAACAGGTCGAACGAGCCGTCGTGAAATCCCACCCAGAAGGGCGTAAGATAAGTGCCAAGCGCCGGCGCCAGGTTTTCAATGGTGAGGTTCACTGCGCGCGGTTTGGAGACCGTGATGCGGACAACCGCGTAGTTTGGCGCTTTGAAGTCGGCGGCGCTGAAGCTGAAACCCGCGAAAGAGCCATCAAGAATGCCGCCCAGGCCGGCGGCTTTGAAGCCGGGATGCATCCCCACGGTGCCGCCTTCCGGCGCGCCGGTGTCCGGTACGGCCTGGCCGAAGAAAGCCGTGCTGGCGGGGAATTCGTCGTTCCTTTCCGTGCCCGCGTCGCGGACCATCCCGCCCGTGACGGTAAAGCGCGCGCCGAGGAAGTTTCCGGCGTCATCAAAGATGGGGAATTGCTGCGGATCATCATTGCCGATGAAGGCGTCATTGCTCGGAATGACCATTGCGGCGTAGCTGAAATAGCGGCTCGATGGCGCCAGCGGATCCACCAGCAAGGTCAGGCGCGCGCGCTGCCCGGGTGCCAGCGGGGGCAACGGACCGCCACTGGCAATCGTGCCTTGCAGCGTGC
>JAYTHD010000501.1:0-7882 GCA_043732975.1 Verrucomicrobiota bacterium | reverse complement strand
GCGCCCAAAATGCGATGGGCGGCTCCGGTTTCGCCTCCGAACCCGTGTTTTCGCTGAGCACCGGCATCTACACGAACGATTCACTGACCCTTTCGATCTCAGCCCCCGCGGGCACCATCCGTTATACGAGCGACGGAACTGTGCCTGGGACCAACTCTCCGATCTACACGGGTCCGCTGACCTTCGGGACGAACCTGACGATCAAGGCGCGTGTGTTTCCTTCCGCCGCCGGCCTTTTTCCCAGCCGGGTGGTGGCCCGGAGTTTTATCTTTCTGGACTCGAGCACGCGCGATTTCACCTCCAACCTTCCCGTGTTCATCATCAGCACCGAAGGCCGTAGGATAGCGCAGAACATTCCCCCCGGCGGCGCCCAGACCAACGGTTCGCTGGTCGTGATCGATTCTGTCAATGGCCGAAGCTCCTTGCTGGACCATCCCCAATTTCACGGGCTGGCTGCTTTCGAAATCTTTGGTCAAACCTCACCCGGTTTCGGAGTGGTCAACGGCGTGCAGTCCAAGCTTCCCTACCGCATTGAGATTCAAGATGAACTGGGTAATGACCTGAAAGTCTCGCTGCTCGGCTCGCCTGCGGAGTCCGATTGGAAGTTGAGGAATCCCTATGACGATCGAAGCTTGATGAATGACTTTCTCGCCGCGGAATTGCACGGGAAGATGGGGCACTACGCGCTGCGGCCTCATTTCGTCGAGCTATTTGTGGACACCGGCGGCGGCAGATTGAACTACACGGCCGATTACTCCGGAGTGCTCGTGCTTTTCGATTTGATCGAGCAGGGAAAAAACAGGGTGGACCTGGAGGCGCTAACTCCTTACGCCACCAATGAGCCGGCGATCAGTGGAGGTTGGATGCTGAAATATGACAAGTTGAGCACCGGCGATCTCTACATTCAAACTCTGGGCGGCGGCGGTTTCAGCCCCCTGGGCCTCAATCCCGTGGGCACCGGCAGAGGGCTGCAAATCCACGAACCCAAGCCGAACCGGCTTCGCTCCGTGCCCGTCACGGGCCCGCTGACGGCCACCGGCAGCAACCAGGTGCGATGGATCACCAATTGGCTGGCGCAAATGGAGCGGGCGCTCTATGCGGCCGATTGGACGACTCGCACCGGGACCAATCATTACTCGTACTATCTCGATCCGGACTCGTTGGTCGATTTCCATTGGATTATTGAGTTCAGCAAGCAGATCGACGGTTATCGACTCAGCAATTACATGCAAAAAGACCGCAACGGCAGACTGAAGATGGAGCCCATCTGGGATTTCAACCTCAGTTTTGGCAACGCCGACTACCTCGACTGCGGGCATACCAACGGATGGTACTACGACCAGCTCGGCGAACTGGATCACCCGTGGCTGCGCCGGCTGATTTGTGGAACGCCCCTGCCGAATGCCAGCAGTGGCGACCCGGAATTCACTCAAAAGATCGCTGACCGTTGGAGTGTTCTCCGCACCAATGTCCTGAACGGACCCGGCGTCGTCGCCCGGATCGACGAGCTTTCCATCGTGCTGAGTAACGCCGCAATCCGGGACTTTGGCCATTTCAAGCATTTGGGGTCGCCGCCGCCGGGGCCCACCGGCATTTGGCCATGCCCCGCCGGCTCGCTGAACCACGACGGCACCGCCGCGCCCACCCGCCCCTGGGACGTGGACTATACGACCCCCACAGTCTGGATGGGCACGAGCAACAGTATTATCGGGTATCTGAAGAAATGGGTCGCGGGCCGTTACCTCTGGATCGATGGCCAGTTCACCCAACCGCCGACGCTGAGTGCCTCGGATGGGCTGGTCACGAACGGGTTTGTCCTCACCATCGCCGGCCCGCCCGGCGCGACGATCTATTATCGCACCGACGGCCTGGACCCGCGCGGGTTCGGGGGCGCTACCAACGGAACAGCCTACACCGGGCCGATCCCGGTCAATGGCAACGTCCGTGTGATCGCGCGAGCCAGGGGCACCAATGGATGGAAAAATACCTGGAGCGGCCCGGCGGCCGCAACCCTCTACACGGCGACGCCCCCGCTGCGGATCACCGAGATCATGTATCATCCGGCCGACCCACCGCCGGGGAGCACGAATTCCGCCGAGGACTTCCAGTATATCGAAGTAAAGAACGTCGGCTCCACCCCGTTGAACGCGAATCGATTCTCGCTCAGTGGCGGCATCGCCTTCCAGTTTCCGGCGGTCATCCTGGGCGCCGGCCAGTCCGCCGTCATCGTGAAGAACGCGCCTGCGTTCCAGTCGCGCTACGGCCTCGGCGCCCTCATCCTGGGGAGTTTCACCGGCAGCCTCAACAATGCCGGCGACCACATCGTCCTGCGCGGTGCCGCGTTGGAACCGATTCTGGATTTTTCCTACGAGGACCGGTGGTATCCGGCCACCGACGGCGTTGGGTTCTCGCTCGTGACCGTGAATGAAAACGGGCCCACCAGTGCCTGGAGCCTGGCCGGCAATTGGCGCGCCAGCAGCGCCTTCGGCGGATCGCCCGGCCAGGGCGATTCTGCCCCGCCGTTGCGCCCGCCGGTCGTGGTGAATGAAGCCCTCACTCACACCGATCCGCCTTTTGCAGACGCCATCGAGTTGTATAATCCCACCGCGGGTCCGGCGGATATCTCCGGCTGGTTTCTCAGCGATAGTTTCAATGTGCCCAGGAAATACGTCATTCCACCCACGGTGATCCCCGCCTTTGGCACTGTCGTGTTCTACGAAACGAACTCGTTCAATTTCCCCACCAATGGCCCCAACAGCTTTGCCCTCGGGTCCAAAGGGGATGAAATCTGGATTTTCTCCGGCGACGGAACCAACCTCACCGGGCACGCGCACGGATTTGACTTCGGTCCGGCGGCCAATGGCGTCAGCTTCGGGCGCCATGTGATCAGCACCGGCGAAGATCATTTCGTGGCACAGCGGTCGAACAGCCTCGGAGGGCCCAATGCCGGCCCCCTGGTCGGGCCTGTGGTAATCACGGAGATCCAGTATCGTCCGCCTGCGGTGGGCATCAACGGCATCCCTTACCCCAATACTTTGGATGAGTATATCGAGCTGAAAAATATCGCCGGTACCAACGTGCCGCTTTTTGATGTATCGGCTCCGACGAACACCTGGCGCTTGCGCGACGCCGTGGATTACGCGTTTCCCGCCGGCGCCAGCCTTTCGCCGCAGGATTTCCTGCTGGTCGTCGGATTTGATCCCAACGCGGATCCGGCGGCGACTTCCGCCTTCCGGGTTCGAAATTCCGTCCCTGGGAATGTGGCGCTCTATGGCCCCTGGAACGGCAATCTGGCCAACGACCAGGACAGTGTCGAACTGGTCCGTCCTGATTTTCCGGAGACCAACAGCGCGGCGGCCTATATCCTGGTGGACAAGGTCAAGTACTCCGACCATTCACCGTGGCCCAACGGGGCGGATGGCTTCGGCCTGACATTGCAAAGAGTGGTCGCGTCCGACTACGGCAATGACCCGGCCAATTGGGTGGCACTCGTGGCCTCGCCCGGCGCTCTGGGAAGTCCCAGCGGCACGCCGCCCACGATTACAAGTCAGCCCGGAGGCCGTGTCGTGGCGACCGGCACGGACGTGTTCCTGTCGGTCACTGCCAGCGGCACGGCGCCATTGCGTTACCAATGGCAGGCCAACCACCTGAACCTGAGCGGTGCGACAAACTCCGCATTGAACCTCCTCAACTTCCAGGCGAGCCAGGCCGGTGTTTACAACGTCGTGGTCTATAACTCCGCTGGCTCCGCTCGCGGCAGCGACTTTACCCTTTCGGCGCGAACCGGCCTGAAGTTTCTCCTTCAACCCGCAAATCGACTGGCGCAAGCGGGGCAGACGACCAACCTCAGCGTCGTGGCAGAGGGAACAGGAACGCTCCTGTTCCAATGGAGATTGAACGGCGCTCCCATTACTGCTTCGAATGTCTCAGGCATCAACAGCGACACGCTGACCGTGACCAACATTCAGGGGTTCAACGAAGGCACCTATACCGTCATGGTGAGCGACGATTATGGCGCGCTCACCAGCCAGCCTGCCGCTCTGAGCATCATTTCCAGGCCCGCGTTCATTCTCCATCCACTGAGCCAGACCGCCCTGGAAGGGGGCACCGTCACCTTCAGCACGGCAGTCAGCGGCACCCCACCCATCACGTTCCGCTGGAGGAAGGGCAGCACGAATATCACCAGCGCCATCCTTTTTACGAATCCCATCCTGGGATATTCCTCCCTGACGTTGACCAACCTGCAGTTGTTCGACGCGCTGACCAATTACAATGTGGTGGTCAGCAATCTCCTGGGCTTTGCCACCGGCGGTCCGCAAAGCGGAGTGAGCAGCAACGCCACCTTGACCATCCTCGCTGATACGGATCGCGACGGGATACCGGACATTCTCGAACCTCTGAATGGCGCGGCGGACAACGACGGCGACGGAATGAGCAATGCCGCGGAGTATTTTGCCGGCACCGATTATGGCAATCCGAACAGTAACCTGAAAATCAGCATTGCCCGGACCAACGTCGCCACCCTGTCCTTCCTCGCCGTTTCCAACCGCACTTACACCATTCACTACGCGGATGGCCTGAACCCGATCCAATGGCGCAAGCTGGCGGATGTCCTGGCCCGCAATGTCACGCGCACGGAAACCGTCTTCGATCCCAACAGCGTCAGCAATCGTGTCTACCGACTGGTGACGCCCTTGCAGCCTTGACGGTTGTTCCCGGGCCGCGCGACACGGGGCAGGTCACGGACTGACCAGCGTTTCCAATCCGCGGACCGATTTCAGCGGGCTGACGACGGCTAGGCTCACGCGGTCGGGCAGGAAATAGTCGCGGGCCACGCCGCGGATGTCGGCGGCCGTGACGTGGCGGAGGTGCTGTTTGATCTCGGCCGCCGTGACGATGCGGCCGTGGGCCAGGAACTGTTCGCCCACCCAGGTCATCTGGTGTTCGCTCCCTTCCAGGCCGAGATCGAGCTGGCCGATGATGTAGTCGCGCGCGCGGCGCAGTTCGGCCGCGCCGGGCGGACGGGCGGCCAGCCGGCGCAGCTCGTCGCGGATCAACGGGAGCGCCTGCGGCAGTTTGTCCGGGTCCATCCCGGCGGAAATCGTCAGCGCCCCCACATCGTCATAGAAAGCCAGGCTGCTGTGGATCGAATAAGCCAGCGCGCGTTCCTCGCGCAGCACCTGAAACAGGCGGGAGCTCATGTTTTCGCCGAGGATGACGTTGAGAATGCGCAATGGATAGCGGCGCGGATCCTGCCGGGAGCAGACACGCACGCCGAGCGCCATCTGGAGCTGCGCGGTGTCGCGCGGGTGCAGACGGATGCGGGGCCGGCTTTGCACGGGGACGCACCGTTCGAAGCCGGGCGGTTCCCCGCCGGGAAACCGCGGCGCAAACCGGCGCACGGAACGCACGACCTTCTCATGGCGGCACGCGCCGGCGGCCACGATGAGCGTGGCGGGAGCGACGTAGTTTTTCCGGCGAAACGCGAGCAGGTCCGCGCGGGTGAGACTGTCGATGGTCTTCACAGTGCCGGTGAGGGAGCGGCCGAGGGGATGGTCGGGCCAGAGGGTTTCGTTGAGAAGCTCCTGGACGAGTTGATGGGGTTGGTCGAGTTCCATCGCCAGTTCCTCCTTGATCACCCCGCGTTCCTTGTCCAACTCGACGGGGTCGAAAGTGGAATTGAGGAACATGTCGACGATGACGTCGAGCAATTGGTCGAAATGCTGGCGCGTGGCCTTGGCGTAAAAACAGGAGTTTTCCTCGCTGGTAAACGCATTCAGGTAGCCGCCGATGCCCTCGACGGCCTGGGAGATTTGTTCCGCGTTCCGGCGGCGGGTGCCCTTGAAGAGCATGTGCTCGATGAAATGCGACGCACCATTGAGCGCAGCCGGCTCGAAGCGTCCGCCCACCGCGACCCACAGGCCGAGGCTCACGCTGGCCAGATGCGGCATTTCTGCCGTGGCGATGGTGAGGCCATTGGCCAGGCGCGTGACGCGGTACATGCCGCAAGGCTCTCGCAGGCGGGAGAGGAAGGAAATGGGAAAGTGCGCGGCGCTACGGTTGCCGCGCCTTGGGCTGGGATTCGGCCGAAGCCTTCACCATCTCATCCAGCACGCGCCGGAATTCCTCAAGCCCGGTGGCCGGGATGATGATGTTGTCGTGCCGGCCGCCGACATCCTCGGTGATCCTCAGGAACCGGCCCCGCGGGTTTTCCCGAAGCGAGAAATTGAACAGCTTCCGTTCGATTTGGATTTGCCCGGTCTTGAGAGTGCTCTCCTGTGCCGCAGGCCGGGGATCCACATCCCCGTGAAACCCACCTCTGGAAGGGTGACGATGTTCTGGTGTCATACTGAATCACCTCTGGAGGCCCGCTGGCCTCCGTCTGCTTTCTAACAATTGAGGAGGTTTGACTTTTGCGGGAGAAAGTCAACCACGGAATTGGGGTGTCGCCCCCGCGTTCAGTACGCGCAGGTCGTCGCTCGGATGGGTGACGCGCCAGAAGTACACCACCAATCCGCACAGGGATAAAAAGTTCAGCATCATCGAAACGCCGTGCCAACGGGAAAAGGCGTGCATGGCGGCGACGCGCTCCGCGGCCGGATAGAATGCCGGCCGGTAGTGCGCGTCCATGCCATATTTCACCAGGTGCAGCCGCTGCAGCTTGGGCTGAAGCCAGACGCCGCCCAGGAAACCGATGAGGAGCAGCCCGGCCAGCAACGCGACGTGCAGTCGATGCAGGGTGCGGCCCAGGTAAAACCATTCC
The DNA here is from genome assembly GCA_043732975.1 of Verrucomicrobiota bacterium. Classification (GTDB taxonomy): domain Bacteria; phylum Verrucomicrobiota; class Verrucomicrobiia; order Limisphaerales; family UBA9464; genus CANIZL01. Next base: position 1,119 of record JAYTHD010000501.1, on the reverse strand, counting down.
GCGATCAGGTGCGCAACCGCGATGACGCCGCAGATCTCCTGGAGATAAAAATACCGGTCGAGGATGCGCTGGGCCATGACCCCCGGCCAGAATGGGCCGTGAAACAAGTTTTTGATCTCGTCCGTGAAGAACGCCGGGCCGACCGCGCACGTGAAAAAGAGGGCGGCACCGAGCCACACGGCGGCATTCAGCACCCCGATGAATCTCAACACCAACATTCGCACGGACGCTACGAGAAGGCGTTGACCGTTGAAAGTTGAAAGTTGAAAAGGGAACCGCGGCACTGACGGGAACCGTCAATGCCGCGGTACTTGGGTGGGTGGGTCGACCGGCTGTGGAGCCCGTCGGCAAGATTGAAAAGTTTGCCGAACCCGCGCCGGGGGGCAAGCCATCCCAGGCCGGGCCGGCTGGTATTTTGGGTCCGTGAAACCCCGTAGCGCCAGTCGCAGTTCGGACGGCGAGTCCCGGCGGTCAGCGACGCGGTTTCATCCCCAGCAGCGTCTGCGGCGCCTCGAATAAAATCGCGCGCGCAATGGCGAGCGCATCCGCCCGGGAATACTGTCCCTGTTCGATTTTGCCGGCCAGGACGCGGGCGAGCTGTTTTCGAACGATCCCGGCTTTCGCGTAGCTCCAGTCGACGCAGTAGGCGTCGGAGAAGAACCCGACCTGCTTGTTCGCAGGCACCATGTCGAGGCGTTCGGCGAGGACCTGGCGGATCGCGTCGGGAAAGAAATTGTGCCACCAATAGCCCGCGAGGCTGAAGTTCGGCAGCTCGCGCGCCAGGGTGCAAAGCGACTGGTTCGCGTGGCGGCTGGCCAGAAAACATTGGAAGCGCAACCGTGGATGTCGCGCCATCATCGTCGCCAGCTCGGCGATGCTCCTCTGGTTCACCCGGCTGGCCGTCTCGAAGGGCAAGGGCTCGGCCGCGAAGCTGAACTGGAGCACGATTTCCCCGCCGTGCGCTTCCAGCCCGGTTAGAAACAACTCGTTCACGTAGGCCGCAAACACATCCCGTTCCGCCACCCCGGCATGCGCCCGGTTCGCCAACGCGGCCTCCATCTCCGCGTCGCCCACCTCCCGGAAACGGATGTCGGTGGAAATGTGGGTGGCCGTCGCCAG
>JAYTHD010000500.1:0-1984 GCA_043732975.1 Verrucomicrobiota bacterium | reverse complement strand
GACATCGTCCGCTACGTCGCCCTGCCCGGTTCCCTCCGCGCCAACCAGCAGGTCACCGTCCAGGCGCGTGTCGCCGGCTACGTCAAATCCATCACCGTGGATCGCGGCGATCGCGTGCAGGCCGGTCAGACGCTCGCCGAAATTGAAGTTCCGGAGCTGCTCGTGGACCAGACCCGGCACCTGGCGGAAGTACGGATCGCCGAGGTCGAAGTGCGTCGACTGGATGCCGCCCGACAAAAATCTCCCGACCTCGTCACGCCCCAGGTCCAGGACGCCGCGATCGGCCGTCTCGACATCGCCCGCGCGCAACTGCAGCAGGTCGAGACGCTCCTGCACTACGCCCGTCTGACGGCGCCGTTTGCCGGCGTGGTCACCACCCGGTTCGTGGACCCGGGCGCCTTCGTTCCCGCCGGCAGCGGTGGCAGTGCGTCGTCCATCGTCACCCTCGCGGATACCAGCGTCCTCCGGGCGCAGGTGGCCGTACCCGAAACCGAGGCCATCTTTGTGCAGACCGGCCAACCCGTCCGCGTCACGGTGGAAGGCCTCGGGCAAACCGCATTTCCCGCCGCCATCAGTCGTCACAGCGACGCCATCGACGACGCCACCCACACGCTCTGGGTCGAAGCCGATCTGCCCAACTCCGACCGCAAACTCCGCCCGGGCATGTACGCCACGGTCCGCCTGGGATTGGAAAAGCATTCGGGAGCGCTGCTGGTGCCCGCGAACGCCCTGGTCGCGGAAAAAACCGCCCAGTTTGTCTTTCTGGCCGCGGACGGGCGGAGCCGCAAGACGCCGGTGAAAATTGGATTTCAAGACGGAACCGCCACTGAAATCCTGTCCGGGCTGCCGGCGGACGCAATGGTGATTGCCAACGGAAAAACCGCCCCGGCCGATGGAGCCGCCATTCGCATCAAGGAGGGCCCATGATAATTGGTTTTCGCTGGTGTCGGGCGCTCTCGGTCCTGATCGCACTTGGAGTCGAACTGCACGGGGAATCCCAACGCATCGATCTCGACACCGTCCTCCGTCTGGCCGGCGCGCAGAATCTCTCGCTGGAAATCGCCCGCGAAAAGGTTCGCGAAGCCCGCCATCTTTACGAACAGGATCGTCAACTGCTTTTCCCGTGGATTGCCCCCGGCGTGGGCTATCGCCGGCACGATGGCAATCTCCAGGACGTGGTGGGCAATGTCTTCGACGCCTCCAAGCAATCCGGGACGGCGGCCGTCACCCTCCAGGCTCAGATGGATTTTGGCGACGCGCATTACCGCATCCTGGCGGCCCAACAAACGGTCCGCGCCGCCGAAGCGGAGGAGGCCATTCGCCAGCGCGACGTGCTGGTCGCCGCCGCCTCGGCTTACGTGGAACTGTCCCGCGCCGAGGCGGGTGTGACGGTCGCCGCCGATTCCCTGCGCCTTGCCGTGGAGTTTTTCCGACAGGTCCGCCAGGCGGTCGATGCCGGCGTGGCCTTCGCCGGCGACGCGGAACGGGCCGCGGTGCAACGGGAGCAAAACGAATCCCTCCAGCTGAAGGCGCAGGAACAGGTCCAACTGGCCTCCGCGCAACTCGCCCGCATTCTACGCCTGCCGTTCACCGTTCAGTTGGAACCGGAATTATCCGAGTGGATTCCCCAGACGCTGGTCAGCACCAATCAAAGTCTGGATTCGCTGGTCGCCGCAGCGATCCAACAGCGGCCGGAAGTCCGCCAAACCGGGGCTCGCGTCGCTGCCGCCCGCCATCAACGTGACGGCGTCACCAAGGCGCCCTGGATCCCAACCCTCGGGGCGCAGGCCAGTCTGGGGGGGTTGGCCGGGGGACGAAATGATGAGTTCCACAACGGCGATGATTTTCAGGATTACGGAGTGACCTTGAGCTGGCGCCTTGGTCCCGGCGGCATCGGTGATCGAAAACGCCGGCGTACGGCCGACTCGCGGTTGCGCCTGGCGGAATTGTCGCGGGAACAAACCCTCGACGACATCACCCGCGA
>JAYTHD010000499.1:0-7224 GCA_043732975.1 Verrucomicrobiota bacterium | reverse complement strand
TGGCGATGTGCTGCAACTCGGCCGTCCACGCCTGGAAGTCGGTGGCGTAGGTTTGATTGAAGGACTCCGGATTATCGAAGGCGACCGCGTTCGGCTTGGTCGCCGACAGGTTGGCCCACCGAACCCAGGGAATTGCGGCATAATCATACGGCGTCGCCACACTGGTGAGCGGGCGCCCAAATTTCGAACCGCTGCGCGCCACGAGGGAATCGTCCAGGTGACCCACCAGCAGAATCGTGTCCTGCCCCGGCTGCCATTGCCGATGCCAGCCAACGAAGACATTGGGTTCCTGCTTTTCCTTCAATTCCTGGGTTCGATTCAAACTGGCCGGCGAATAGACGCTGCGGATATCCCCGGTCTCGCGTTCACTCCGAAGGACTTGAAAAAACAGGGCGTCTCGTTCGCCGATCTGCTGCTTGAACTTCCCGTAGAGATCGAGGCGCCAGCTATCCGTGTTCAGATAGCGCCCGGTCTCGCTGCGCAAATCCGTGTCGATGGCAAAACTCGATCCGCCGAAGGTGCCGTAGAGCGAACCGCGCTCCACCCAATCACCGGCGCTGAACCATTCCGTGAGCGACGTGGTTCCCAGCCGGTCGCGCTCAAAAAAATCCGAGTACTCCTGCAGCGAAATGTTCTGCGAGAGCGGACCCGCTCCGGGTGCGGCCAGCAGATTCGCCAGCAGCAATTCACTGAACCACGGGGTTTCGTAGCGCAGATTGAATTCGCGGGGATCGCGCAGGGCGTCATAGCTGTTGGCCAGAAACAAGTGCGCCGACGCATTGGCATAATCATCGCTCACCGCGCGACTCGCCTCACGGGAACTGAGATCGAGCAAACCCGCATCCCGATAAATGGCCGCGAGATTCGCCCCGCGCACCGCCCGATCCTGATCCAACAGCAGCCGCGACCGATATAGCGCGCGATTGTCATTCAGCTCCTTCGAACGCTCCAGCTGTGCAATGGCCGCATTCACGCGATTCTCCTGCCGGGACAACAACGCCCCGTAGAGCCAGGAGGTGGGATCGGCCGGATCCAACTCGCGCGCGCGGCTCAATTCGTGATCGCCCCGCACCAGATCGTGCTCGGCAATATAGGCCTTGCCCAGATAGCTGCGGGCCAGCGCCCGGTTCGGATCCAACGCCGCCGCGATTTGCAGGTCCTGGCGGCCGCCGGCGACGTCGCCGTCATGGATGCGGGCCAGCCCGCGTCCCAGCCACGCATTGCCGAATCGGGGATCGGCCAGCAGCGCAACTTCAAACGCGCGGCGGGCGGCGGGCATGTGATGCAAACCGGCCTGCACAAACCCAACCAAAGTGAGCGCATTCGCATTCCGCGGACTGAGCTTCTGCGCGGATTCCAACGCGCGTTGGGCCGGCGCCAAGTTCGCCCCGCCAAATTCCAATTCCGCCACCCGCGCCCACGCCCCACCGAATTCCGGTGACCACGCCACCGCCAGCCGAGCCAGCCGCAATGCTCTCGGGAGATCCTGCGCCGCCTGCGCCACATAGGATTCCGCCATCGCCGACGTGGCGTTCGGCGGCTCCAGCGGCGCCACGACTGCTCCGCGCACCGTCGCCAGCAGGCGTCGCAAGGCAGTGGCTTCTGCACCCGCAGCCTGATCGAGAAAACCTTCCGCACGCGTGGGCTGACCGGACGCCATCGCCAATTGGGCGAGGAACAGGGCGTCGACACCCGAGAGCGGAGAGCGGACGGCTCCCGACGCGACGCCCACACGGATGGCTTCCGGCAAATCCCCCGACGCATAGGCCGCCAGCGCCGGCTGCAACATCGATTGCACTTCACGAACCGCCACCGGATCCAGGATGGACGGGTAGTAAAGCGTCCACTGGATGGGGGCCACGGCATCCAGCATCGGCGCGCGCACTGGAGCCTGGCCGGGGAGCACCGTGGCTTCGTCGCCGCCGCCCAGATGAACCACGCCAAACTGGTTTTCCAGATCGATGCGTCCTTCATACAGGTACACCCGCGTCGTTCCGTCGGGAGAAACCCGCACGGCAAATTCGGTTCCCAGAATCGCTCCGGAAGCGACCGGGGTATGGAAACGGGCACTCTTGGTCCTCTCCCGATCGATCCGATGATAGGCACCCTCCTTCAGCAAAACCTCGGCCTGTCCCCGGTTCGCCGCGGAGGCTTCAATGATCAAGTCCGTCAGTTCGCCGACCTGCCCGATCGATTCGTCGGCCAGCTTCAAGGTGGCTCCGGAAAAATCGCTGGTGTTGAGGCTGTCACCGATTTCGAGAACCATGTTGGTGACGGCCGTCTGATAGACCGCCGCCCGGGCACGCTTGACCTTCACCTGTCCCGTCACGGTGAGGAGGACGATGCCTCCACGCGAAGGCGCCTGGGCGGCGATTGTCGCGGACCAGACCGCCAGGACAAAACACAACAGGGACCTCAGGCAACGAACCGACCTCATCATCCCCGGAAACATGTCTCAAGGGAAACAGGCGCCCCGTTGCCACACAAGCCCAGAGTTGCCGGGCACCCTTCCCGCGGCAGCCGCCTCACGGATGAGTTTCCGGTGGCGACGTCGTTCCACCAAGCAGCGCCAGGGCCGCGTTCCGCTCCGTCGACTTCTCCGTCCCCACCCCGGGCGACATCGTCCGCGCCGTCGTCCGGCCTCACAATTTCGGCGCACAGACCGCTGATCCCAGGCGTTGCCGCACATGCTCCATCAGCACCGCAAAAGTCTCATCCGGTGTTTGCCCGGTATTGTCGACGCGGATGGAGTCCAGCGCCGGAACCAACGCGCCCTTGCGACGGTTCACATCCATGGCGTCCCGCGTCGCACCATCGGCATTCACGTTGCCGCGTCCGGCCAGACGCCGCGCCCGTTCCTTTTCATCGGCCTCCAGAAAGAATTTGACCGGTGCCAGGGGAAACACCTCGGTGCCGATGTCGCGACCCTCCATCACCAGCGATCCAAAGCGGACACATTCCCGCTGCGCCTGGACCATGTAATCCCGGACCTTCTCAATCTGCGCGATGACCGGCACCGCTTTCTCGACCCGATCCGTCCGAATCTCCACTTCCGGGAAGTAGCCATTGACGTGCATCCAGGCCGTGCTGTCGATCCGACGCATCTCCGCCTTCCACTTGCGCATCAATTTAACGACGGCGTCCTCGTGGGCCGCCGTCATCGGCTTCTCGCAATGCAGGCCATTCTCAAGGGCCCACCAGGCCAGGGTGCGATACATCGCCCCAGTATCGATGTACGTGTAATGAAGCGCTTGGGCGAGCCGGCGCGAGAGCGTGCCCTTGCCCGAGGCACTCGGTCCGTCCACGGCGATGACCAGCGGCAGTTGCAACCGGCTCGATGCCGTGTGGAGAGGGAAGGCGGGGTTGGTCTTCAAGCGGCAAATAAATCGTCGTGAGTCAGGGGGCGCCCGGTCGCCACGTCCCGGAGGATGGCACCCAGTCCGTGCGGCGGTGGTGCCGCGAGTTTTTGAAAAAAATTGGGGAACGTCTTTTTCACGCAGGCGGGATCCTGCAGCTGAATTCCGGGAATCCGCAATCCCAGCATCGCAAAACACATCGCCATGCGGTGGTCGTGATAGGTGTCAATCACCGCTCCATGCAAGGCGCCCGGCTCCACCGTGAGCGAATCGCCGGATTCCTGAACCCGGGCGCCGCATTGGGTCAATTCCGTGCGGAGAGCCACCACGCGTTCACATTCCTGCACCCGCAATCGGCCCAGATGCGTAAACCGGGTTGGACGCGGCGCCAGCGGCGCCAGCACGATCGCCGTCATGATCGAATCCGCAAGGTCCCGCTCGCGCGAGATCTCGGCCGGCAGCGGCAAAAAACGCGGAAACTCGGCGTCAATCTGCCATCCCGTGGCCGGCCATCCGCAAACTTGAATCGCCCCACCCGTCGCCGCTCCGGCCCCCCAGAAATAGCTGCCGCTCGAAGCATCCGGCTCAATGTCGAATCGCCCGCCGGTCCGGGGAAAAGCCGCGACCAGACGCGTGGTCATGGCCACGTACGGCGCCTCATCGGCATCGCCCGCGCCGGCCGTGCGCACGTCCCAGCCTGCCGCCGTCGCCGACAGCAGCAGGGCCGATGCAAACTGGGAACTCTCGCTGATGCTCACTTCACAGCGCCCGGGGCGAGGTCCACCGGCTCCGTGGATGACCGCCGGCAGCCGGTCGTTGGGCGAATCGACGCGGTAGCCCAGGGAACGCAGGGCCGAAAACAGCTCCGCCTGCGGCCGATCATGCATCCGTGGAACTCCCGACAACCGATACACACCCGGACCGAGGCAAACCATCGCCGCCAAAAAACGGGCGGCCGTGCCAGCATTCCCGACGAAGAGTTCGAGAGGCTCGGTGGTCGTTCCCGCCCACGGAAGTTCCCCGGACAAGCCCGCCACGCGAATGGTTCGATTCGCGGATTCCGCAGGATCCAAAGCGACCTCAACCGCAAACCCAAGGCGACGCAGGCAATCGACCATGACCTGGGTGTCTTCACTCCAGAGCGCACCCCGCAACGTGGTTTCTCCGTGCGCCAACGCCGCCAGGACGAGCGCACGATTGGTAATGCTCTTGGAGCCGGGAACGGTCACCTGCGCGTTCACGGGCGCCGCCAGGGGACAGATTTCAATGCGGTTCGGAAGGGACATTCGCTCAGGAAATGGGGCGTTCTGTGCGGGGTTCCATCCGCGGCGCCGGCACCTCCACCGGGAGCCAGCCGTCCCGGAGCCGTTTGGCGGCGACAAATCGTTGCAACAGCGCCGATCCATCCCCGGAGGACAGCAACCGTTGGAAGTCCGCCAAATGGGTCTGGTATTCGCCGAGGATCTCGAGCAGGGCCGCCCGATTGGCCAGTGCAATATCCCGCCACATTTCCGGCGAACCACTCGCCAGGCGGGTCGCACTCTTGAAACCGGTCGCACACAACTCGTGCTGGGTCACCGGACGATGTCCTCCCAGCACGGCATGCACGAGTTCCGTCGCCAGCACATGGGGCAGGTGACTGGATCGACTGACGAAGACATCGTGCTCCTCCGGGGTCAGTTGCAGGACGCGCCCACCGACGGCCTCCCAAAGCGCGTGAATTCTTCGGAGCGAAGGTCCGGAGGTCTGCGGGGTCGGCGTGATCACGCAGACGGCCCCCTGAAACAGATCGGCGCGCGACGCCAGGACGCCGGCCTTTTCGCTGCCCGCCATCGGATGGGAGCCCACGAAGGCGGCGCCCGCAACCTGAACCAGTGGCTCAAGCTCCGACACGACGCTGGCCTTCACCGAACCGACGTCGGTAACGATGGCGCCGACCTTCAGCACGGGCAGCAAGCGGCGGGTCATTGGCCCCATTTCGCCCAACGGGGTTCCCAACACGATCAGATCGGCATCCCGGACCACCGTATTCAGGTCCAGACTGCCGTGATCGGTGGCTCCCGTAAGCTCGCACTCCTCGAGCGTTTCCGGGCGGCGCGCATAGCCCACCACCTCACTGGCGCACGCCCGTTGCCGCAGCGCCCGCCCCAGCGAGCCGCCCAGCAATCCCACCCCGATGAGAGCAACTTTCCCAAACAACACCGGCTCATCTTAGGAGACTATTTGGCGGCCCGTCCACGAAGGTCGGAATGGCGATTCTTGGGGGGGCACCGCTCCACCTTGCTTGCTGGCCTCCGGCCACAAAAATCGGTGGGCCGAGAGTCTCCACGAGGCACCCGCGTTTGAGCCTGACTTCGTCACCCGCTAGCTCGACAGAGTCTCGCTCCACCGGGCCGAAAGGATACTCGCGCGGGCTCTCGTGCCACCTTTCGTCCTGGCCTCCGGCCACAAAAATCGGTGGGCCGAGAGTCTCCGCGAGGCACCCGCGTTTGAGCCTGACTTCGTCACCCGCCGTCCAAATCCGCGTCCGGAGGCAAAACCCATGCGGAAGGATGCGGCGCGAATCCCAAACGCGGATAATATCCCACGGCCTTTGGCGCACTGAGCAGGATCACCTGCGCCGCACCGCCGGCGGACCGCGTATGCCGGATCAATTCCCGACCAATACCACGACGCTGATAGCTGGCGCGCACGGCCAGGTCGCTGAGATAGGTGCAATAGGAAAAATCCGAGACGCTCCGGGCCAGTCCCACCAGCACGGGTCCCTCCCACGCCGTAATCAACAGATTCGCACCCGCCAGCATCGCCGCCAACCGGCCCGGATCGCCCAGTGGACGGCGCTCCGCCAGGGTGGATGCCTCGTACAATTCGCGGGCGACCGCCTCCTCCAACGCCCGGGTTCGCCGGTAGGTGATCCCCCGGGTTTCCGCCAAAATGCCGGTTCCGCGAAATTGTTCCCAGATCAGGTGGAAGGCACCCGTGAACTCGTCCGGCCGGGCACAACGCCAGGCATCCACCGCTGCGGGCTGAAACCATCCCCCGCCCCGCAACTCACTCTGCTGCCAGGTCAACACGCCATCATGGGTGATTCGGTAGACCCAGCAGAACTCCATGCCCGTCGCCGGAGACGCCTCACATTTGAATAGCCGCTCCAGCGGACTCGCGGGCACGATTCCCAATTCCTCTCCCAACTCGCGGATCGCACACGCATCGTACGATTCCCCGGTGTCGAGATGCCCGGCCGCAGATGTGTCCCACTGGCCCGGCGACATGTCCTTGGCCAGCGAGCGTTGTTGCACGAACACTTCTCCCCGGGAATTGAAAACGAGAATGTGGGCCGCGCGATGGCGCCAACCCATCCGGTGCACCTCCGCCCGCGGCGCCTGGCCGATGACTTCATCGCCGGCATCCACCACATCAAAAATCTCCTCGGCCACGGCCGACAGCATGACAGCCGGGCGCAACGAAACCAGCGTCTCACCGCTCCGCCACTGAACCTATTTGCCCGCGGCAAAGTCCGCGGCACCTTATCGGTGTCGTGCAGATCCAAAGTCACCTTCGCCACTCTCTCCCTGCCGCCGGGCCGATCGCCACCGCCATCGCCCTGGCAACTTCGCTCGCCTGGATGACGCCACCGGCCGTCGGGCAACAGATCCCGGTCGTCGAAAAGCAGCTACCCAACGGCTTCAAACTGCTGCTCGTGGAACGTCACGGCGAACCCCGCATCGCCGGCGGATGGGTCGCCCACGTCGGGTCCGCGAATGAACGTCCGGGCATCACCGGCATGGCGCATCTTTTCGAACACATGATGTTCAAAGGCACGCCCACACTGGGCACCAAGGATGCCCGGCGCGACCTCGAACTGATC
>JAYTHD010000498.1:0-9466 GCA_043732975.1 Verrucomicrobiota bacterium | reverse complement strand
CCGTCGGTGAGCAGCATTTGCCCGCCGACCACCCGGGAAATGCAGTGATACACCGCTGCTGCCCCCGTCACCTTGATCCGCGCCATTCGCATTGTGCCAGCAAAGTAGCCGGCATGGTAAAAACGTCAATAATAATGAGCCTGTCACTATTTTTATTAGTTGTAACAATCAGCCGCTTTCTTCGTACCAACGAGGGTGAAACATTTCATTCCAACTTGGTTTTGTATCGTGATTGGGTGCTTCGCCCAGCGGGCGCAGACGAACAGCCCCTCGACAGTGGCGCAATGGTCGTTCGATGGCCCCGAACCGCACGCCGCCACACTGGGCGCCGGTTCCTGGCAGACTTTGGGTGGAGTCCATCCGTCGCTCGCGTCCGGCACGGGTTCCTCCGATCCGGCGACCACGGGCGATCAAGCGCTGAATCTGGACGGCTTTCCCGGCACAACGAACCTCGTGGCGCTCGCCGGCATTGAATTTGCCACCAGTACCGTCGGCTTTCGGAACCTCTCCTTCCGCTTTGACCTGCGCGCCACCGCCACCGCAAGTCGTCACGTCCGGACCTTGTACTCGTTGGACGGCGGCCTGAATTTCCTGGAGGGCCCGCAATTCACCGTGACCAATGCCGGCGCCTTTCAAAAAGGCTTCCTGGTGGATCTCCGCGACGTCCCGGCAGCCGGGAATAGCCAGGATCTCCGCGTGCGGCTGATTTCCACGACCGGACCGGACGGACATTGGGAAGGCGTCGCTGCCAAGTACAGCCCCAGCGGCGCGTGGCGATTGGATCAGGTTCAATTCACGGGCGAACCCATCAACCCAACCCCGATCCAGCCCCCCATCACGCCCCCGACAATTGCCTTCACCAATCATATTTCAAACCGCACCCATTGGGGTGAGCCCTCCACTCATTCCTTCCGCGAGATGGCCTTGCGTCCCGGTGAATCGCTGCAACTCGAGGTGACTCTCCACGACACCAACCGCAGTCCCGTCACTCTCCAGGCGATTCCCGGCACCTGGCCAAACCGTTCACACTGGGATTTGCCCGACACGGCCGGCAGCACGGTTCGCGCCGTCTTCCGGTACACGGCGACGGACGCGGATGCGGGACATGAATTTAGGATCGGCCTGACTGCGGACAACGGCGCCACCTGGAAGACCTCGTGGACTTTATACGTACCCACCGCCGAGGAACGCGCCCTGACCCTCAGCGAATTCCTCGCCAAACCGGCGGTCGGATCGTCGGAATTCATCGAATTGGTTTCCACCGGCCCAGGGGACATGGACCTGTCGGGCTGGAGCGTTGGCGACGCCACCGCGGTCCGTCATCGCCTGGGAAATGGAGACCGGCTTCTCAACGGGCACGCCTGGGTGATCTGGACCGGGGCCAGCTCCAATCAAGTCGCTCCAGCGGGTGCCACCTTTGTCAGCGCCTCGACCGGCGGCTTGTCGCTCAACAATGGGGGCGACCAGATTGTCCTGCGGAATGCCCGATCCAACCTGGTTGAACGCGTGGTGTATCGTGCCAGTGACGGGGTGACGGGCGTATCCCTGGTTCGCGACAGCCTGCCCGATGGCCCCTTTCGCTCCCACCGCAGGCCAGGCGCAGTCGACGCTTCACCCGGGCTGACCACGGACGGCAAACCCTGGGGAGCCACCGGTGTCACCACGATCGGCGATTTGAAAATACAGGTCTCGGTCAGGGCCACGGGCGATTTGCAACTGCATTGGCAGGCGATTTCCGGCAAGGCCGCCCGCGTATTATTCGCCCAAGAACTGGGAGTTCCGTTTACCGAAATCGCGCGCGATCTGGCTGGGGGAGAATTTAGCGACTCGATGGCGGGCGATGCGGGATTCTACCGGGTGGTTAGGCAATAGTCCCTTCGGTGAACTGGAAACCGACCGAGTTGAACTCACGTGGTGCGAACGCCTTGTTCATCGGTCGATTTCCCGCCTATGCTCCCCGCATGTCGGTCGCATTCCTAGAAGTCGCCGAAGTGGCCAGTCTTCCGCCCGGCAAGGGGCGATCCATCGAAGTGCGCGGGCGCCGGCTCGCGCTTTTCAACGTCGAGGGGCGATTCCACACCATCGATGACGATTGCCCTCACCGTGGCGGGCCGCTCGGAGTCGGCTGGTTTGAAGGCTGCCAGGTCCACTGCCCGCTGCATGGCTGGACCTTTAATGTCATCACGGGCGCCTGTGACGTCCGGCCCGAACAACCCGTGCGAACCTATCCGACGGAAATCCGCGGCGACCGCGTCTGGGTGGCGTTGCCCGCCGAGGCATCAACGGCAGGGCCCCGCGGTTGATTCACAACCCGGCGTCATCAGCAATGGGAGCGGGGGTTGCCAAAAAGACCGCGCGAACGCCTTTCCGGCCTACTTCTGCCAGGCCGCCGTGGACTCACCCGCCCAAATTGCCGGCACCTCCTGCCGACGGCGCACGACCGACGACTTTTTGCCGTGGACCAGAATCTCCGTCGCCAGGGGGCGTGAGTTGTAATTGGAGCCCATGACGCTGCCGTAGGCGCCCGCGCTCAACAGGGCCAGATAATCCCCGGATTTCACTTTCGGAAGCGGACGATCCTTGGCGAAGTAATCGCCGCTTTCACAAATTGGTCCCACGACGTCCGACGACACCTTTGCGCCACCCAGCTTTTGCAGCGGAACGATTTCGTGAAAGCTGTCGTAAAACGCCGGGCGAATGAGATCGTTCATCGCGGCATCGACGATGACGAAGTGTTTCTTTCCGGTCTTCTTGAGATACTCCACCCGGGTGATCAACACGCCGGCATTGCCCGTCAGGAAACGGCCCGGCTCGAGCAGAATCTTCAATCCCAGCGGCTTCAACAACGGGGCCAGGGTAGCGGCATAGAGCTGCGGCGTCAGCACCTTGCGCCCCGGCCCGGTGCGCCACCATTTCGGATCCGCACTGGCCAGGGCCTCCTGGTAAACAATGCCGATCCCGCCGCCGATGCTTAAGAAATCGAAACCATGGCGGGCGTTCAACCTGGCGACCAACGGCGCGACCTTGATCACCGCCTGTTGGAACGGCTTCACGTCGGTGAGTTGCGAACCAATATGCATCTGGAATCCGCGCAGGCGCAGATTCGGCAGTTTCGCGGCGCGGGCATAGACGCCCTCGATCTGCTCGAACTGAATGCCGAATTTGTTTTCATACGTGCCCGTGGTGATTTTGGAATGGGTTCCGGCATCGACATTGGGATTCACGCGGATCGCCACGGGCGCGATTTTCTTCATCCGGGCGGCGACTTGGGAAATGCGCTGCAGTTCGGCCTCCGACTCCGCATTGAAACAGTAGATGCCGTGCCGCAGGGCGAAGGCGATTTCCTCCTCGGTCTTGCCGACGCCGGCGAAGACACACTTACGTGGATCACCCCCCGCGGCAATCACCCGGGCAATTTCGCCGCTGGACACGGTGTCGAAGCCGGACCCGAGATCCGCCAGGGTGCGGATGACTGCCAGGTTCGAATTCGACTTCATGGCAAAACACACGAGGTGGTCAAATCCATGTCCCGTGAAGGCGCCTGACAGCTTGTTGAAATGATCGGTCAACGTGGCCTGGGAATACACGTAAAGGGGCGTTCCATGCCGGGCCGCGAGATCGGCCAGCGCAACATCCTCACACTGCAAACGGGAACCAACGTAGCGAAATGAATGCATGACCGACGAGAATGGCGGAAGTTGGCAGAAATTCCAGCAGGGATCTCCCGCGACGCCAGCGGGCGGAAATCGCCCTGTCAATTCAGGGCTTTAGCCTCGTCGGCAACCGCCAGGACTCGTCGAAATAGCCGGTCTGGACCACGACCTCCGGCCTCCCGCTTCCGCCGTCGAGCGGGACGTGCGTCACCGCCCAATCTCCGAGGTGCGGAAACAGCAGGTAGTTGAAGGCCGCAAATTCGGCCTCGTGAAAAGTGTGGCCGCTGTTCAGCACCAGATAGTGGGCCCCGGCACCGGGCAGCGGATTGGGACAAATCAGCGCGGGCAGATGATCCTTCGCGCCAAACCGCGCCGCGCCGAGACGCACGGATTCCCGGGTCCACACCAACGGAAGTTGGGGCAGCGCCTGCCGAATCCACCGGTTGCTGCCCGGATCGCCGAAGAGAATCAGGTGGCGGTTTCGCAAATCGTCATCCGTGACCTCGGTGTCGTCCTTGATTGGCAGATCACCGCGCAGGTAGCGGGCCCACTCGAGGGCGAAGCGTTGCAGACCCGCCGCCGCCGCCGCGCCCACCGCCGGGTGCCACGGCCTTCCGGTGCCACGGACGCAGAGGAACGGTGCCCCAAAGGCATCGTCCATCGGGCCCTGCAATCCCGGGCGCTTGCCGAAACGCAGAGCAGCACCGCCCGAGCCCACCCATTTCCAAACACCTTTATCAAGAGCGAAAACCATGGCCTCGGGCGTCGGGTCAACCCGCCGCTGCGGGAGGTGAACTTCCTGCCCCGCGATCCGCATCCGCGCACCGGGCAGGTTCAGAGCCGGTGGATGGAGGGCAAATCGGGTGAGGTTCCGGGCCAGGGAAACGTCCACCGATCCATCGTCGGCCACCGTGGCGACAAACTCCGCCCGGGCATAATGCTCCTGCAAACCCAGAATCTCCAGCCAGTGGCAACGATTGTATTTGAGACTCCAGGTCACAAACCGCAGCTGCCGCGGGCTCGTATCCAGGCCTTTCGCCGCGTATTCACCCAACCGCCGCATTTGCTCGGCGTGGGTCGCGGGATCCACTACATGTCCCGTGCCCGGCGAGATCAGATTGACCATCGGCAGGCCCTCCCGCGCCAGCGCCTGTCCCATCAAAACGTGCGCCTGAAAAAAAACGTCCTGATCGCCAATGGCGGCAATCGCCGGAACCACTCCCGCATTGGCGGCGTAGTCCACCGAGTCGAGCAGGTGCAGTCCCAGTTCCTGAACCCGTGGCAGCGGGCCGACCTTGATGAAGCCAGGAATGGGAGTCTCGGAAAAATGGTGGGTGTCGACGTAGCCGCAATACGGTCCAATCGCCACAAAGCGATCCGGATGCTTCAACCCCAGATGCCAGGTGCCCGATGCCCCCATCGACATCCCGCGGAGCACGATGCGGGAGCGATCAATCCGGTAATTGCGGGCCGTCGCCTCAATCGCTTCAAAGACATCCGTCTCACCGGCCCAGCGATAGCAATTCTCAACCCGGCCGAGCGGATGCAATTCGATATAGTCCGCATCCGCCGTGGATTTGCGCTCCCCGTCGCCCTCGTCAAAGCGGGCTCCAAAGCGCAACTCGCTCATCCCAACCGGCTTCGAACTGCCGTGCAACACGACATCCAATCGCATCGGGCGCGTCCCATCGTAGCTGGCCGGCACAATGACTCCGTAGGGTTGCGTGGAACCGTCCACCGCGGAAGTGAATCCGCGCAAGACCTTGCCGTGTTTGGCCGTCCAAGACGCCTGACCGGCTGCGAGGGCATCGACCCGCTGCCCGGAGCGGACCAACGCCTGCCGGATCAAGCCCACATCGCCAGCACTCAGGTTGGTTTCATAGCGCAGGGCCCACACGATTCCCTTCGCAAACAATTCAACGTCCGCAAGACGATCCGGATCCTGTGAGCCCAGCCCAGCCATCCGCCCGCGCAGACGTTGAACGCCTTCCTGCAAGCCCTGGTGAGCTTCCACTGAAAGCCCCGCCGGACGGACCTCCGGCACGGCCGGAGACGACGGGAGAGGCGGCGCACCCCCGACGCCCCTCGCGACACCCGACCAGAGGGCAACCACAACGACGGCCGCCAGAACCGGGAGCGTATTCATGTGATCAATCTGTTCGATTATCTGCCGACGTTGCACCCCGATGGGCGGTGCCGGCTTGATTTCAAGCGGACATAAGACGCTCCCCGCCGGGCCAGCAAATGCTCCGTATCACTCATCACTCATCACTTATCAGGGATCGGCTCGTGATTCCCCGTTCAGCGGACAAACCATTCGCTCGCCTTGTGTCCCGCGGTCTTGATGCCATCGGAATCAAACACCACCGCCCCGAGAAATCGCACCGGACCGTGCTCATCCCGGTCGAAGCGAAAGACCACGCCGAAGCGCTGATAGTGGTCCATGGGATTCGTCCCGGCATTGCCACCATAGGTGACCGGGGCGGATATCATGCCTCCGGCCGCACCCACCAACGTGCATTTCGGACCCACGCCAAAGACGGCAAAAATCTCATTGGAGCCTCCCCGCCGGGTGCCCGGTCCAAACGCGGCGTCCACATCAAACTTGGTTGTGTCCAGTGCCGCAACGTCGTCGGATGCATACCCGCCGGCGGTGGAATCAAACGCCTTGGTCGGACCCGTTGACTGAAACGTGATCCCCTCCTCGAGGTTGGCCGGATTGTGCATCCAAGTTGTGCGAATTCCCGCCGCCGCCAGGATCGGGCGGTCCGCGTTATCGAGATCCTTGGGCTTCAACTGGCGAAGGGTTCCCCTGGGCAGCGTGGAGAGCAGCCTGTAGGGCGCTTCGATTAAAGAATCAAAGCGGTCGGGGAAAAACCCATTCTTGACGCGGAAGTATTGCATCGCGCCGTCGACCTGCGCCGCGCCCGCACCGCAGGCGGCTGCGGATGTCTGGCGCAGCAGGGCCGGAATGGAGCCCAGCACAACGCCGGCCAACGCCACCAGGACGGCCAGCACGACGACCAACTCCAGCAGCGTCAGTGCCCGCATTCCCGAAATGCGCGGCAGGGTCTCCGTCCGTCGGGAAGCAACCAGTGTCATACACCCGTTGCTACGCAGGCCGGGGCCCGGTGTTACGCGGAGACCCCGGACTTCGCCAGCTTTGGACAGAGCCGCTCAAGCACCCGGTTCGGCGTATCCACCAGTTCCCGGGTCACGTCCAATTCACGGACCTCGGAGGACGGCAGCTCAAATTTCAGATCCCGAAAGATCCGTTCACAAATGGTCATCAATCCGCGGGCGCCGGTGTGTTCCGAGCTGGCCAGCCGGGCGATGCGCTTCAAACCGTCCGGCCGGAAACGCAGACGAATCCCATAGGCTTCGAAGGCGCGGACGTATTGATGGATCAAACTGCTCTCGCTCCGGCGCAGGACGTCGTAGAGATCCTTTTCGGTCAGCCCATGACAGGCGACGCGGACGGGCAGGCGGCCGATGAATTCCGGTTCAAAGCCGTAATTGATGAAATCGGTGGTCTGGGCGGAATCGTAGATGGCGGCCCCGTCGGGCTTGGGCGTGACCTCCCCGGGGCGCTGTGCGGACTCGCGGGAGAGGCGCGAGCGAATCAGATCGGCCAACCCGGCAAAAGCCCCGCTGACAATGAACAAAATGTGGCGGGTGTTGATGGTGTCGGAAGCGGGCACACCGCCGCGGGCCACCGCCATGGCGCCCTGGACCTGGCCGGTGATGTCATTGGGCGAAAGCACGGGCACATCGGCATCCTCCATGAGCTTGAGCAGATTGGTCTGCACGCCCTTGCCCGAGACGTCGCGGCCGCTGCTCTCCTGCGTGGCCAGCTTGTCCACTTCGTCGAGGTAAATGATGCCCAACCCCGCGCGGTTGAGATCGCCACTCGCGCGCCGGATCAGATCGCGCACCAGGTCATCCACATCGGCCCCGACGTAGCCGGTTTCACTGAACTTGGTGGCATCCGCCTTCACGAATGGCACGCCGATCAATTCGGCGGCGGAACGGATGAGATGGGTCTTGCCGACGCCGGTGGGGCCCAGCAGGAGGACGTTTTGCTTTTGATAATGCGGCGCGGGTTGTCCTTCGAGGCAGCGGCGTACGTGGTTGAAATGGTCGCACAAGGCCACGCTCAAAACTTTCTTCGCCTCAACCTGGCCAATGACGAAGCGGTCCAAGTGGGCCTTGACGTCCTTGGGCTTGAGATCAAAGCGCATCGCCAACGGGGTCGGATCGGCCACTGCCGCGCGGGCCGCCGAGGGCACGAAGCGGTTGGGATCCGGGCGGGCGGCCGCGGTCGCGGATCGGGACGGGGAGCCGGGATTGCCACTGGAGCGGCGGCGGGCGACCGGCCTGGGGCCCATGGTCACCGGCCCGAGCGCCGCCGCCTGGCCACTGATCGATTTCGACATTAAAGGGAGCCTCAGGGCAAAGCCGGTGGAATGCAAAAATCGCGCAGCGAGACTATCCAGGAGCCCTGGGTTCCTGACCCAAATCCAGCAACTTCAAGTTGCTTGGCTCGCGGAGACTCTCACCACCTGATGTGGCCGAAGGCCAGCAAGTAAGGTGGAGCGAGGCTCCCGACGAGCTAGCCGGTGACGAGGTCGATCCCAGCGCGGGTGGCTCGAAGAGATTCTCGCCCCACCGGTTGTGTGGCCGGAGGCCAATAGAAAAGGTGGAGCGAGGCTCCGACGAGCTAAGCCGGTTCGGCGGGTGCCGGAATTTTTCTGTCCAACCCGATCGAGCCGCTAGGGTGGCGTGGAATGAGTGTGCTTGATTCGCTGAAATGGACCGCGGACGGATTGATTCCGGCCATCATTCAGGATACCGCCAATGGGCGCGTTTTGATGATGGCCTGGATGAATCGCACCGCGTTGGAAAAGACCCTGGCGACCGGTCGCACCTGGTTCTGGAGTCGGTCCCGCCAAAAATATTGGATGAAAGGGGAATCTTCCGGGCATGTGCAGGTCGTGAAAGACGTGGCCTATGATTGCGACGGCGATGCCGTCCTGATCCAGGTGGAGCAGACCGGGGCGGCGTGTCACGAAGGGTATCATTCATGCTTTTTCCGGAGCCTACGGGAGCGCGGCCAGACCTCGGTAGTCACCGAACCCCAATTGGTGCAACCGGAATCCGTGTACGGCAAAAAGGCCTGACGCCACGCCCACCGCTGCCCGCCCGCCTGTCTGACCCTGAATCTCATGCGACGACATCAGCCCAACTCCCACCGGCATGTCTAGTTTTGCAACGACAGTCGGGCACTGGCTGGGGGAGAGTCTGCCCACCAGTGAGTGGCTGCGTTTCGGTTCTCCGGGATGGTTCGGTTTCGCGCTCTTGATCCTGGCCGGCCGGGCGTGCGATCTGGGCTCCACCTACCTCGCCACGCCGCGCTTGCGACTCGAAGGGAATCCCCTGGCGCGGCGAATGGGCTGGCGCGGCGGCATCGTGCTCAGCCTGCTGACGGCGCTGATTTTTGGCGGCTGGCCCTTGATCGCCATCTCCGTCACCACCACGAGCGCCCTGGTGGCGGCCCGGAATTTTCAGCAAGCCTGGTTGATGCGGACGATGGGCGAGGTGGGTTATCAAATCTGGTTTACGGATCAAGTTTGGCGAACCCCCCGTTGGCTTCTGTTCGGATGTCATTGGGCCGAAGCGCTCCTGGCCGGCCTGCCCGGCGTGGCCCTGCTCGTTTGGGGCGAGGACACCCGCGTGTCCCTGGGCATCGGTCTGGGGCTGACCGGATATGGCATGGCGGTGGCGGGCTTTTCAACCTGGGTACTCTGGGGTCT
>JAYTHD010000497.1:0-3429 GCA_043732975.1 Verrucomicrobiota bacterium | reverse complement strand
CGGACGTAATTGTTCAATGTGCTGGCGGTTGTCCGCAATGGCGCCGGCGAGGTCGGCCTCCGGAACAAGCGGGACAAAACCGGAGCGGGGAAAATCCTTGGAGGCAAATTCCTCCGATCCCGCGTAGGGAAAGCGGGTGCTCGCAAAAAAGCCGTAGAGTCCGTAGTAGTCCTCCTTCGAGACGGGATCGTATTTGTGATCGTGGCAACGGGCGCAGCGAAAGGTCATCCCGAGAAAAGCCCGGCCGGTGGTCTCGATGGCATCCTCAATGGTGAGATGCATGAACTCGAACGGGGCGGTGGCGTAGCGTCGCGACAGGGCGAGAAATCCGGTGGCGATCACCCGTTCCGCATGGAGCTCGCGCGGGCCGCTGGCGGCGAGGATGTCGCCGGCGAGTTGCTCGCGGATGAATTGGTCAAAGGGACGATCCTGGTTGAAGGAATCAATGATGTAGTCGCGGTAAAGCCGCGCCTCGGGAACGGGATAGTCGGCGTTGTCGCCGGCGGTATCGGCGTAGCGGGCGACATCCATCCAGTGCTGGCCCCAGCGTTCGCCATAGCGTGGGCTGGCGAGCAGACGTTCCACCTCCCGGGCAAAACCCGCCGGCGTGGAATCCCGGAGGAAGTCCTGCAGTTCAGCGGGAGAGGGCGGAAGTCCGGTGAGATAAATGGCGGCGCGTCGCAACAGCACCTCGGGAGTGGCCCGTGGGGCCGGCTGCAAGTTCCTGCTTTCCAGCTTGGCCAGGATGAAGCGGTCAATCGGCGATTGAATCCATTCGGTCTTTCGAACTTCCGGTAGCGGTGGGTTCTCGATGGCACGAAAGGCCCACCAGGATTCCGCGACCGTCGCGGGCTGGACCGCCTGGGTTTCGGAGTGCGCGCTCGGCTTCGGGAGTTCTCCCTCGGCAATCGCGAAATGGGTGAGGAACAGGAAGAGCACCCACCGGAAGGGCAGCATGACCCCGAGCGTGACCCGGCGTCGCGGATCGTCGGCAGACCCGGCCCGGGCCTGGATCCCTCGGATGGTGCCTGCCGCGGGGAACATCCGCGCACCGTAGACCGACGACCCTGAGCGTCAATCACCCACGCGATGGTGTGGGCCCGAGGATTGCGCTGGTCGGTAAAACAATTCTGGCGTCGGCTCCGGTGTTTCC
Organism: Verrucomicrobiota bacterium; assembly: GCA_043732975.1. GTDB lineage: Bacteria > Verrucomicrobiota > Verrucomicrobiia > Limisphaerales > UBA9464 > CANIZL01. The sequence continues at coordinate 2,276 of JAYTHD010000497.1, read as the reverse complement.
GGAGGTTGGTTCCACAAGTTCTCCCCGTTTTATGGAAATGCAGAATCTCAAGAAATTTACCCGTCGTGAGGCCCTTCAAAGAATCGCGGTCGGTGCGGCGATGCCGATGGCCGCGGTCTGGAGCAGCGGGTGCCAGTCCACTCGAACGGCGGGTCCAAGTTCAGCGTCCGCGATTCGGGCGATCTTTGGCCGGATGCCGGACGGCCGCGAAGTGGCGATCCATACGTTGACGAACTCGCAGGGAGCCTCCGTGGACTTGACAGAATATGGGGCGACGATTGTGTCCATCCGCGTTCCGGATCGGTCCGGCAACCTGACCAATGTGGTTTATGGAGCGGATTCATTGGATGGCTACCTGCAGGGAGTGCCGGCGGCGTCGGTCATCGGGCGTTATGCCAATCGCATCCGCAATGCCCGGTTTGAGATCGACGGAAAGTCCTTCCAGGTGACGCCCAATGCGGGCCCACACCACATTCACGGCGGACGCGAAGGCTTCGCTTCCAAGCTGTGGCAGTCGCGTTCCTGGCTCGATCATGGTGTGGCCTACGTTGAGTTTCGCTACCGGAGTGTCGATGGCGAGGAGGGCTTTCCTGGGACATTGGAAACGCGGGTGACCTATTCCTGGTCGGAGCAGAACGAACTGACGCTGGCCTATCACGCCGTGACGGATCGGCCGACGGTGGTGAATCTGACCAATCACGCCTATTTCAATCTGGCGGGTGCGGGCGCCGGCAACGTGTTCGATCATGTGCTGGAGATTCGGGCGAATCAGTACACGCCCGGCGATGCCTCGCTCATTCCCACGGGCGAAGTGGCGTCGGTGGTGGGGACGCCCCTGGATTTCCGACAACCGCATCGGATCGGGGAGCGGATTGGCGACATTCGCGGGCCCAACGGGTATGATCATAATTTCATCCTGGCCGGCGGTGCCGGTGCGGATGGTTTGCGGTTGGCGGCGCGGGTGTTCGAGCCGCAATCGGGTCGGGTGCTGACCTGTCACACGACGGAGCCGGGCCTCCAGCTTTATACGGCGAATCATTTCGACGGAGTGAAACAACCGAAGCATGGCGCGTTCTGCTTGGAGACCCAGCACTATCCCGATTCGCCCAATCTGAAACAATTCCCGTCACCCGTGGTGCGACCGGGGAAGCCGTTTCATTCCGCCACCCAATTTCAATTCAGCCACCGGGCGATGGGCTGACAGCGGTGACCTGACCGGACTCGACGCGCCAGCGATGGAGTTCGGCGCCGAGTTCCCGGGGCCAGTTTTCCTCCGTGCAGGTCATGAAAACCTGACCGGCGCCGCGTCGCGACTGGTGCAGGAGCGGCAGGAAGGCGGCTCGACGACGGGCGTCCAGTTCGCCCATGACGTCGTCGATCAAGAGCACGGGCGGCGAGCCGTGGATGCCGGCGAGGTATTCGGCCTGCGCTAGTTTCAGGGCGAGAGCGAGGGTGCGTTTCTGGCCTTCGCTGGTGTACTGGGCCGCCGGTTGCTCGTTCACCAACAGGGTGAGGTCGTCGCGATGCGGGCCCACGAGCGTGGTTCGCAAAATGCGTTCGCGCTGACGGGCATTGCTGAGCGCGATCGCAAAATCGGTCTTCACGCTGGGCGCGTATTCGAGCAGCAGTTCATCGGTCTCGTGCGCGATGCGTCGAAAAGCCAGGCGGACGAGGGGGGAAAGGCGCGGAACCAATGCCCGTCGCGCGGCCATCAGGGCGTCACCGACGGAAACCAGTTCGTGCGAAAATCCCTCCAACTGTGCTTCATCGACCCGGGGCTGCTTCAGGAGGGTGTTGCGGGATTTAAGAGCCTCCGTGTAGCGCAGCAACAGCGGGAGATAATTCGGCTGCGTCTGGGCCAGCAGGAGGTCGAGGAATCGGCGACGTCCCCGGGCGGCGCCTTTGATCAGCAGGAGATCCTCGGTGCAAAACACCACGGCGCGCAGCACTCCGAAGTAGTCGGCGAGCTTGCGCACGTTGCGGCCGTCGAGTTGCAGCTTGCGTTCACGGGGGGCCCAGTAGGCTTTGACGTCGTGAGTGGCGGTGCCCACCAGAGTGCCGCCGACGAAGTAGCCGCGGGCTTCGTGGCGGATCATTTGGGCACCGCCGACGCCCCGGAAGGAGCGCAGGGTGGCGAGCAGATAAATGGCTTCGAGCAGATTGGTCTTGCCCTGGGCATTCTGTCCGAGGAAGACGTGGGCGCCGGGGACAAACGCGAGGTCCGCCTGCCGGTAGTTCCGGAAGTCGCGAAGTCGCAGGTGAGCCAGATGCACCCG
>JAYTHD010000496.1:0-13443 GCA_043732975.1 Verrucomicrobiota bacterium | reverse complement strand
GGACGAGCCGATGGAGATTTTCGAAGTCGGCGCGGTGGGGCTGGCTCCGCTCACTCCGCCGCCAGATGGCGAGAAGGCCCGACGCGCGATCCGTCCTGGCGAAGAAGAAACGCTCGGTTGGCGACCGGCCATCGGGCTCGAGATTCCCGGGCGCCCGGGCTGGCGACTAACCGCTCAGTTGGGTGCCGGGGGATTCGGTGAAGTGTGGACTGGGGAACAGCCCAAACTCCAGCGGCGCCGCGCCTTCAAGTTTTGTTTCGACGACGAACGCCTTCGGGCTCTCAAACGTGAAGTCACTCTCGTGCGCCTTTTGCGAACCGCCCTGGGCGACCGTGATGACATCGTCCGTTTCCACGAACTCAAACTCGACGCACCGCCCTTCTATCTCGAAAGCGACCTGGCCCCGCACGGCAATATTTTGCAATGGGCCGAGAAACAAGGCGGTCTTGCCGCCATTCCACTCACTCAACGCATTGAGCTCGTCGCGCACACCGCCACCGCGCTGGCCGCCGCCCACAGCGTTGGCGTGCTCCACAAAGACATCAAACCCACCAACATCCTGATCTTCGACGCGCCGGACGGCAGCGTACGTCCGCGCCTCGTGGACTTTGGCATCGGCATCCTTGCGGACCCAACCGCGCTCGGTCGGCACGACGTCACCGCCGCTGGCTTCACTCGTGCCACTCAACAAGGCGCCGGCACCTCGACCTACAGTCCGCCCGAGTATCTCGCGGGTAAACCCTACACGGTGCAGGGCGACATTTACGGCCTTGGTGTCCTGCTCTACCAACTCGTCACCGCTGACGCTTCGCGTCCGATCGCGCCGGGCTGGGAGCGCGATGTTGCCGATGCGCTTCTGCGCGAAGACATCACGGCCTGCGTGGATGGCGATCCCGTCCGCCGACTTTCCAGCGCCGCGGATCTGGCCGATCGCCTTTTCCACCTGGACCAACGCCGCGGTGAAATTGCGGAGGCGGAACGGATCGCCCGCGAAGCCGCCGCCCGGGCCGAAGCCGAAGCCGTCGCCCGGGCGGCTCGCATCCGTGCGGCGCGCTTGCGGAAGCTCGCCGCTGCTTTCGCGATGCTGGCGGTGCTCGCCGTCGCCGGTGGTTTGATGGCGTGGGTGAACCAACGTAAAGCCGACCGCCGGACCACCGAGTATCGCTCGATGCTGATGGAAGCGGCGCGTTCGGACCGAGTCGTTGCGGAACAGAGACTCCAACTCGGCCAGGAGCGGGAGGCCTTCGCGCACCTGGCCCGCGCTGGGGAGTACGATCGGTTGTCCACGTTGGCGGCCGAAAAGGCGGTGGCCGCGCTGGGCCTCTGGAACCATGTATTGCCGGCGGCAATTCTCGCAGGACATGAGCAATGGGTGGTGAGCGCGCAGTTCAGCCCCGATGGAGTGCGCGTGGTTACGGCATCGTACGACAATACGGCTCGGGTGTGGGACGCCGCCACGGGCGAGACACGGGCGACGCTCGCCGGACATAAACGATGGGTACTGACCGCGCAGTTCAGTCCGGACGGACGGCGCATCGCCACAACTTCGGACGACGAAACCGCCCGCCTTTGGGATGCGGCCACTGGGAAGGCGCTGGCGACGTTGGCGGCGCATAAGGGCGCCATTTTGGGCGCGCAGTTCAGCCCGAATGGCTCAACTCTGGTCACGGCCTCCGACGACAAGACGGCACGCGTCTGGGACGCAGTTACCGGCAACACACTGGCCACGCTGAGCGGACATACGGGAGCCGTGCGGACCGCACAGTTCAGCCCGGACGGCACGTTTATTGTTACTGCGTCGGACGACCACACCGCACGCGTGTGGAATGTAGCCACCGGCCAGACACTGGCGACACTCGCCGAACATAAAGATGCCGTGCGGACGGCACAGTTCAGCCCGGACGGTGCGCAGATCGTCACGGCTTCGGATGACCAAACCGCGCGCGTATGGAAAACCAGCACCGGCAAGTCGCTGGCAACACTCGTCGGACATGGGAAAGCGATTAGAAAGGCGCAGTTCAACTTGGACGGCACGCGCATTATCACCGCGTCGGACGACCTGACCGCCCGCATCTGGGACGCAGCCACGGGGAGACCGCAGGCGACGCTCGCCGGACTTGACGGAACGGCGCGAATCGCGGAGTTCAGTCCCGACGGCTTGCGCATCGTCACGGCATCGGACGACCTGACCGCGCGCGTGTGGGACGCCGGCACAGGCAAATTGGTCTCGATCCTGGCCGGCCATGAGAGTGGGGTGTTGAGTGCGCACTTTAGCCCGGACAGCTCTCGCCTTGTCACCGCCTCAGATGACCGGACCGCACGCATATGGGACTTAAGTCCGGGCCAGACGCGGACGACGCTCGTCGGACATAAAGGAGCCCTGCGGACCGCGCAGTTCAGCCCCGATGGCGCGAGCATCGTCACCTCATCGGCCGACAAGACCGCGCGGGTGTGGGACGCAATGACCGGCAAACCGCTGGCGACACTCGCCGGACACGCCGGCGAAGTTTCGAGCGCGCAGTTTAGTCCGGACGGTTTGCGCATCATGACAGCCTCGAGCGACGACACGGCACGCCTATGGGACGCCGTCACCGGCCGACTGCTGGCGACCATGGCAAAGACGCAGTCCAACCCTGGGGTAATGCGCGGCGGGTTCATCACCGCACGCCGTGTGGATGAGACCACGGGCAAGGTATTGGACCGGACCGTCGGAGATGAAATTCGGGATCTCAGCGCGCGATTCAACCCGGCCGGCACACGCATCGTCACGGCGGCGGGCGGCCTTACGGCGCGAATATGGAACGCCACCAATGGCGAGCCGCTGACCGTGCTGGCCGGACATAAGGCGAGAGTGACGAGCGCTGGGTTCAGCCCCGACGGCACGCGCGTCGTCACGGTTTCTGACGACCAGACCGCACGCCTTTGGGACGTTAACACAGGCGGGACTCTGGCGACGCTTGCCGGACATAAGAGTTGGGTCCTGACCGCGCAGTTCAGTCCGGACGGCCGGCGCATTGTGACCGCGTCGTTCGAGCCAATCGCGCGAGTTTGGGACGCCAACACAGGCAGGATGCTGTTAACGCTCAATGGCCATACTAAACAGGTCGTGGGTGCCCAGTTCAGTCCGGACGGCACGCGCATCGTCACAGCGTCCTACGACAATACGGCGCGCATATGGGACGTCGCCACGGGTAAGACGCTGACGACGTTGGCGGGACATGACCAACGGGTGATTAGCGCCCGGTTCAGCCCCGAGGGGACGCGCATTGTCACGGCGGCGGCGGACAAGACTGCGCGCGTATGGGACGCGGCCGCGGGCAAGCTGGTGGCCAGGCTCGTCGGCCATGAGCAGGCGGTGTGGCACGCCGAGTTCAGCCCCGACGGCACGCGCATCGTCACGGTGTCGGAGGATCAGACGGCGCGCGTTTGGGAGGTGCTGTCTCCTCGCACCGGTGCGCCGCCGGAATGGTTCCCGGATTTTCTCCGTTACCTCGCGCAGATGCGATTGAATTCGGACGGAGAACTGGAGATGATCAAAGCGGCGGACTGGCTCGTGCTGCGGGAGCGGCTGCGCGTCGTGCTGCGTGCGCGCGCGGGTACGAACACGCCTTTCCTCGGCATTCTCCGTAGGTACGTGCCTGAGTAGCAATCCGCCTCGCTTGGGCTAACCTGTTCGTCAACCACAACGCCCGTCATTTACCCGTCAGCGGTCCGAAACACCTTTTCTCCGCGGAGCGTTAAACGCTGAAATGGGGTCAAACATTGACAATCGATTCTCCGACCTCATTGACCTGCCAAAATCGAATCAGTTTTAGCTAAGTTGAGAGTGGATTCCACACCTTCCGAAACCCCAACCCCTCGAAGTCCTTCACGTTCACTGTTGCGAACTCCGTCACGCCCTGGGCGGTCATGGTGAGGGCGGAGCGAGTGTCGTAGAGTCTGCGGAAGGCGAAGGCGGTGGCGCGGGCCTTTTGCCAGAGTGCGTCGTGGAGCGGGCGGCTTTCAGTGGGGAAGCCGATCAGCCGCCAGCGCGGGTGCTTGCGGTACGTCTGGATGACTTCGACGGCTTCGGCGGCGGGGAGCGGGTCCTTGAGCACGGCGGGGTTGCGGAGTAGGCCGTAGAGTTCGGCGAGAATGAACTCGGAGATGGCCACGTCTTCCTCGCACTGAATTGAGGTCAGCCATGCGTAGGCGGCGGTGTGGCGTGGTGAATCCTCATTGAAGGCGTGGAGCAGGATGTTGGTGTCGATGGAGAGCATGGGTTACTTCCGGCGCGAACGGACTTCCGTGAGTCCGGCGGTGATCCATTGAGCCTCGGCTTTGATTTCCGCGTCGCTCAGTCCTTTCCATCCGAGGCGGCGCGGCTTCGGCGGCTGCCATTCGCGGTTCGCGTCCGGCTCGGGGGCATAAACGCTCAGGATGTATTCGATGCCACGCCGGGCGAGTTCGGCGAGGGAAATTTCACGGGCTTCGCACAGCTTTTTCGCGCGGGCGAAAGTGTCGTCGGGCAGCTGGATTTGAGTTCGCGTCATGCCCACAGACTTACAGCGCATAGGAGCGCTGTCAATGCTACGGCTGGTCCGAGTGAGGGCGCGGTGGTGAGGTATTTCATCATGGCAAAGGAGTCAGCCCCTCAACCCGGATGGACAGTTTTTACTTCGCCAACTTGACCGCTGGCCACCGCCTGCCATTGTCCCCTCCTTGGTAATGAAACGTATTTGCATCCATTTCGTAGCGGGCATGCGCCAGACTGGCAGCATGACCTGTTCCTGGCAGCGTGCCGGGATCCATGGGGTGCCTCCGTTCGTTTCCTAGAAAATACCAAAGCGTCACTTTCAGGAAGCCCGCGGGACCCCAAAGTCCCGCGGGTTTTCTTTTTCCTGAAGACGCCGCCGAAACCAAACCAACAAGCAAAGTAAATCAGCAAAGAATACAGTTCCATGACTCACTTGATAGATCGAAAGCAATCGTTGAATGCGCCGCCCCGGCCGGAGCCACCCGCCTGGCATCCGAACCCCGCCGGCATCGACCCGGAGAGCGGGGTCGCGTTCCGGAGGACGCAGGAGCAGCCGTTGGAGGTCCTCAAAAACCGCCTCCTGCGGGAGGCCCTGGGCAATCTCCAGGAAGCCGGATTGCTCGCCTTGACCCGGCGGGCAGCCAATGAAGCGGCGGCCCTTGCCTGGCTCGAAACCGAGCCGCTGCTGGTGTTTCCCGAGCTTTTCGCGGAGAAGTTGGAGTACGCCCGCGGTCAGGCCCGTCGACAGTTTCGGATCCGGGTGCGCACGGCTCGTCTGACGGAGGTGCTCGAATGAGTTCCCTGTCAGCCGGGCAGGTGGATGGCGGGGTAGGATCGATGACGCGTCGGGACGGCGGTGATCAGGGGTGTGGCGCAGGCCGACACGCTTGATCGCCGCCGTTCAGAATTCCCGCAGTTGAAGCCTTCCCCCGGGCCCGCGGATCGCTAGGGTCGGGCTCATGAAGGTTCAGCTTGCGTATGGTCAGGGGCATCTGGAGGTCGATCTGCCGGACGGGCGCACGACGGTGATTGCGCCGACGCCCCGCCCAGCCTTGGCGGACGAGCGGGCGGCGTTTCTGGCGGCGCTGGATGCGCCGATCGGCGCCGCCCCGCTGCGATCCCAGCTCCGGCCGGGCGCCAAGGTTTGCGTCCTGTTTACCGACATCACCCGTGCCACGCCGAATCAACGCATCCTGCCCTGGCTGCTGGGTTACCTGGAACAACACGGCGTGAAGCGGGAGCAGATTTTGCTGCTGAATCAGCTGGGAACGCACCGGCCGAATACGCCGGCGGAATTGACCCGGATGCTGGGCTCCGAAATCATGGCCAATTACCGGGTGCTGAATCATGAGCCCGAAAGCCACGCGGCCTGTGTGGCGCTGGGAACGACCAAAACCGGGACGCCCGCCTGGATCAATCGCCACGCGGTGGAAGCGGATGTCCGCATTCTGACGGGATTCATCGAGCCGCATTTTTTTGCCGGCTTCAGCGGCGGTCCGAAGGCGCTCATGCCGGGAGTGGCCCACGTGGAAACCGTCATGAGCAATCACGGCGCGCAGCACATCGGCGATCCCAACGCCACCTTCGGCATCTGCGAAGGCAACCCGCTGTGGGAGGAATTGCGGGATATCGCGTTGCGGGTCGGGCCGAGCTTTCTGCTGAATGTCACCCTGAATGAACAGCGCGAACTCACCGGCGTCTTCGCGGGCGATCTGCTGGCGGCCCACACGGTCGGGCGCGAATTTGTCCGGAATTCCGCCATGCAGCGGGTGCCGGAACCCTTCGACATCGTGGTCACCACGAATTCCGGCTATCCGCTGGATCAGAACCTGTATCAGGGCGTGAAGGGGATGAGTGCGGGCAACCGTATTCTGAAGCCGGGCGGCCTGCTGATCCTGGCCGCCGAATGCCGGGAGGGCGTGCCGGCGCGGAGTCCGCTGGATGTCCTGCTGCGCGAATGCCACTCGCCGGAGGAGATTCTCATCCGGCTCAACACGCCGGGATTTGTCCGGGCGGAACAATGGCAGGCACAGATTCAGGCGTTGATCCAACGGCGCGCCCGCGTCCGGGTGCATTCGGCGATCCCGCACGACGTCCTGGTGGCGGCCCATTTGGAACCGTGTCCGGACATCGGCAGCGCGGTGCGCGCGGAGTTGGCGGCGCGTGGACCGGGGGCGCGGGTGGCGGTGTTGCCGCAGGGACCGCTCACCATTCCCTATCTTGCCGCGTAACGCGCAGCCCTTCCGCACTTCCGAGGTCCGATGACGAATCTTTCCGCTTGGTGTCCCCGCACGCTGGCGCTGGTGTTGATCGCCCTGTGTCTCGCCCCGGCCTGGGCCCAGAAAAACGACCCGAATCGCGCCCGCTGGCGGCAGTCGGATCGACCCAACATCGTCCTGATCTTGGCGGACGATCTGGGCTGGGGGGCAATCGGTTCCTACGGGCAAAAGGAAATCCGCACGCCGAACCTCGACCGGCTGGCCGCGGAAGGCCTGCGCTTCACCCAGGCCTACGCGGGTTCGACCGTTTGCGCGCCCAGCCGTTGTTCGCTCCTGACGGGGCGTCACACCGGGCACGCGCGTATCCGCAGCAATGACGAGATTCCGCTGCTGCCCGCGGACGTGACGCTGGCGGAGGTTCTGCGCGGTGTGGGTTATCGGACCGCAGCCGTCGGCAAATGGGGGCTTGGCTGGCAGGGGACCACGGGGCATCCGCGGCTGCAGGGCTTCGAGGAATTCTACGGCTTCCTGGGACACTTGGATGCCCACAATTATTATCCGCCCACGCTCTGGCGGAATGAGCAGGCGGTGGCCTTGCCGGGAAATCAGAATGCGGGTCGGAGTGTTTACGCCCCGGATGAATTCATCCTGGCGGCGACCAACACCGTCCGCCTGTGGCAGAATCATCCGTTTTTCCTCTATTTCGCGCCCACCCTGCCGCATGCGAACAACGAACGGGGCACCAATGGCATGGAGATTCCGAGCGCCGGGGAATACGCGACCAAACCCTGGCCGCCCGCCGAACGCAACAAGGCCGCCATGATCACGCGGTTGGATGCGGATGTCGGTCGCCTGATGGATACCCTGAAGTATTACAAGGTCGATCTCGATACCGTGGTGATCTTCACCAGCGACAACGGTCCGCATGTGGAAGGGGGATCCTCGACCAACTTTTTCCGGGACGCCGGACCTTTTCGCGGAGTGAAACGCGATCTCTACGAAGGGGGCATCCGAGTGCCGTTGCTGGTGCGCTGGCCGGGGGTGATTCCCGCGGGGAAGACGAGTGATCGCCCCGTGGCGTTTTGGGATCTGTTGCCGACGATTGCCGAATTGGCCCGGGCCACGACGCCACGCGATCTCGATGGCCTTTCCTTTGCGCCCACGTTGCGGGGTCGAGTGCAGACCAACCGGCACGAGCATTTCTACTGGGAATTTCACGAAGGTGGCTATCGCCAGGCCGTGCTTTGGGGCGATTGGAAGGGGGTCCGATTGGATGCCGGCAAGCCGCTGGAACTTTACAATCTCGCGAGCAATCCGGGCGAGACCGACAACGTGGCGTCGGCCCATCCGGACGTCCTGGCGCGGATCGAGGCGATTTTGCAAAAGGAAGCCGATCCGTGGACGAAGCCGGTGAGCGAGATTCCGCAGCCGGCGTGGTTCGACGCCTTGGACGCGCAGAAGCGGAAGGCGGCCGCGGCGGCAACAGCGCCGGCACCGCAATAACTCTTGATGCGCGGGATCGGGCGCCGAGCCAAGCGACGGTGACCGACGAAACCGGGAGGTTCAGGCTTGATGGCATGGTGGCATTCGTGATGTCGTATTGCCTTGGGGCGCATCTCTGATTGGTCGCGATCCAGCTCGCCTGATTTGCTGAAAGGCAGAGGTCAAAAATCCATTGGAAGGGTCCAAAGTATCCCCGAGTCGTTGATCGTCTGGGAGAGTTGGTATTCTGATCCGCAGGACACGCTGCGCAGGGCCACGAGGTTTTGGACTGCGGAAGTCCTCTACCGCTTTCACAGGCGGACGCCCGACCCGAGCGAATGCCCGAGCCCAATGCGGACAAGCATCGCGGTTTTCTGCATGCCTTGTGTTCCATCGCGACAAATCGGAGATGCCCGCTGACTTATCCCTCCGGAAACTCAGATCGTCACCCGCTTGTCACTGGCTGCGCACTCGCTAAGGTCGGCGCCGCTTTATGGCGTTCCTCAACGAAAATTATTTGAAGCTGAAGGCGGGCTACCTGTTCCCGGAAATCGGCCGGCGCGTCAAGGCTTTCACCGACGGCAACCCCGCCGCGGCGGCGCGGCTGATCCGTTGCGGCATTGGCGACGTCACCGAACCGCTGCCGGCGGCGATCACCGCCGCCATGCACCGCGCCGTGGATGAACTGTCGGTCCGCAGCACGTTCAAGGGGTACGGTCCGGAACAGGGTTATGATTTCCTCCGGCACGCCATCGCGGAAAATGATTTCCGGGCGCACGGACTGGACGTTGCGGATGACGAGATCTTCGTGAGCGACGGCTCCAAGTGTGACTGCGGGGCGATCCTCGATATTCTCGGCGCGCAGAACAAGCTGGCGATCACCGATCCGGTGTATCCGGTGTATGTCGACACCAACGTCATGGTGGGCCACACCGGGGACGCCGATGCCAACGGGGCGTATGCCGGGATCCATTATTTGCCCTGCACGCCGGCGAACGGTTTCATTCCGGAGCCGCCCAGGGAGCGGGTCGATGTCATCTATCTCTGCTCACCCAACAATCCGACGGGGGCGGCGGCGAACCGGGTGCAATTGGAAGCCTGGGTGAAGTATGCGCTGGCGAACCGTTCGATCATTCTCTTCGACGCCGCCTACGAGGCCTACATCGTCGAGGCGGGCATTCCGCATTCCATTTACGAAATCCCCGGCGCCCGGGAATGTGCCATCGAGTTCCGCAGCTTCTCCAAAAACGGCGGCTTCACCGGCGTGCGCTGTGCCTTCACGGTCGTGCCGAAATCCCTGATGGCAGCGACGACGGCGGGCGAGTGGAAGCCATTGCATCCGCTCTGGTCGCGGCGCATGACGACCAAGTTCAACGGGGTTTCCTACATCACCCAGCGCGGTGCCGAGGCGGTGTATTCGGCCGAGGGCAGGGTCCAGGTGCGGGCGTTGATCGAACATTATCTCGGCAACGCGCGCATCCTGGTCGCCGGGGCGCAACAGGCGGGACTCCAGGTTTTCGGTGGTCGTAACGCGCCGTACATCTGGGTCGGGGCGCCGGCGGGCGTGACGAGTTGGCAGGCGTTTGATCGGATCCTGAACGAGGCCAACGTGGTGATCACGCCCGGCAGCGGATTCGGCCGCAACGGCGAGGGATTCTTCCGCGTCAGTGCCTTCAACAGCCGCGCCAACGCCGAAGAAACGGCGCGCCGGATGGTGGCCCTGAAGTGGTGAACGGGTGCTCGCGGGGACTCTCGTATTGTACCACCTTACTGGTTGGCCTCCGGCCAAGACCGGTGGGGGAGAGTCTCCGCGAGCCAGTGGCGCTGAGGTGGTGATCGGATACTCGCGAGGACTCTCGTACCACCTGGCTGGTTGGCCTTCGGTCAAAACCGGTGGAGAGGTTTTTCCGCAATTTCCACCGGGCTCGACAATGCATCGCCGGAAAGGCATGATCCTTGGCTCGTCGAGTCATCGTGGCCGTCTCAAAAAAAATCTGTCTGATCGGTGCGCCGGGAGTGGGGAAATCCAGTCTGGTCCGGCGCTTTGTGCATTCCCTTTTCACCGAGCGGTATCTGACGACCGTGGGGGTTTGCATCGAGAAAAAGACGGTGACCACGCCGACGGGTGAGGTGGGGCTCGTCTTGTGGGACCTGGCTGGCGATGATGAATTGCAGCGCCTCCAAGCGAGTTATCTGCGGGGCACGTCCGCCTGTCTGCTGGTGGTCGATGGGACCCGTCCCGAGACCCTGGAGCAGGGGCTGGAACTCCAGTCACGGGTGGTGGCCACGCTCGGTCCCGCGGTGCCGTTTGTCCTGGCGTTGAACAAGGCGGATCTGGAATCGGAGTGGCGGCTCGGCGAGGCGGCCCTGGCACCGCTCGTGGCCCATGGCTGGCACTTGGTCCGCACCAGCGCCAAAAGTGGCGACGGCGTGGAGGCGATCTTTCGACAGCTCGCCCGGATTTCGCAAAACCCATGACGGCCAAGCTGCTCGCGACTTTGAATCTGGCGGTGTTTGTCCGGGGGCCGGCCGGGTCCTTGCGCTTGCACGGAACACCGCCGCATTGGGTGGGCGAACTGTGGCCGGCGCTCCTGGACGACCGGATGCTGGATCCGCAGCGCGATTCCCCTTTCCTGGAAAACTTCCTGATCGATGCACAGGAGTTCTGGAGCAACGGACTTCCGGGGCGCATCGAGTCCGGGAAGTGGAGCGAGGGAACGGCCGGTGGGAAGGAGTCCGAGTTCGCCGCCACCGCAATCCGCGTGGGAATCCAGTCCGTCCTCGTGGTGGAATGTTTGCCGGGCGGCAGTCCGAACCAGAGCCGCCTGTTGCAACAAAATCGGGAGCTGGCCCTGGTCAATGATCGGCTGAAACAGACCGAGTCCGCCCTGCGCGCCGCCAAGGAGGCGGCCGAGGCGGCCAATCAGGCCAAGACCAATTTTCTGGCCCACATGAGCCACGAGATCCGCACGCCGATGAACGGGGTTCTGGGCATGCTGGAACTCGTGCTCCAATCCCCGCTGACGGACGAGCAATCCAGCCATCTGGAGACGGCGAAGTCCGCGGCCGAGGACCTCGTCGGCATCATCAATGACCTGCTGGATCTCTCCAAGATCGAGGCGGGGAAAATGGAGCTGCACCTCGAGGATTTTCAGCTGCGAACGGAATTCGATGAAATCCTGCGCCCTCTGCGATTGCGCGCGCGGGCCCGTGGGCTGACGCTGAATTTGCAGGTCGCGGCGGAGGTTCCGGAGACGCTGCACGGCGATCCCGGCCGGCTGCGTCAGGTCCTGCTCAATCTGGTGAGCAACGCTCTGAAATTCACCCCGGAAGGGTCCGTCGACATCGACGTCCAGACCCGCCTGCTCGTCGCCGAGGAGAAGACCACGACGGCGGTGCCCGGAACGGTACCGCGCTACGAGTTGCTGGTGAGTGTCCGGGATTCCGGGATCGGCATTGCCCCGGAAAAGATGCAATTGCTCTTCCTCCCGTTTTCGCAAACGGACAGCGGCATCCAAAGGCGTTTCGGCGGCACGGGGCTGGGCCTGGTGATCTGCCATCAGTTGGTCGCCATGATGGGTGGGGCGATTCAGGCGCGGAGCGAGCCGGGCGTGGGGAGCGAATTCACGTTCACGGCCCAATTGGAAGGCGCGCCTCCCGCCGCCGCCCCGCTCGGCCGGGACAAGCCGGCGCGCCCCGCCCCCGCCCGCACGGTGGCGGTGGCCCCGCCCGCGACGGCGCGACGGCTGCGGGTGCTGGTGGCGGATGATCATCCGGTGAATCGGCAGGTGGCGGGAGCCTTTCTGGTTCAGTTGGGACATCTCGCGCCGGCCTACGCCGAGAATGGCCGCGCGGCGTTGAATCAGATCCTGCAGTCGGAGTTTGACGTCGTCTTGATGGATATGCAGATGCCCGAGCTGGATGGACTGGCGGCGACCCGGGAATTGCGCCGGCGCGAAGATGCTGCCGGTGCTCCCCGTCTGCCTGTCATCGCGCTGACCTCCCACGCCGCCGCGGCGGAACGGCATGCCTGCCTGGCGGCCGGCATGGATGAGTTTCTCAGCAAGCCCGTCCGTCGCATCGACCTGGCGCGGGCCCTCGATGCGGTGATGCGGAAGGCCACTCCTTCCGCTCCGCCCACGGCTCCGGGGGCGGAATCATTGCTTGCCCCCGAATTGCGCGAACTTCTCCGCACCACCACCCGGGAAGGACTGGAACAACTTCACCGGGCGATGGAGCAGCGAGACGCGGCCAGCGCCACCAAAGCTGCCCATTTCATCAAGGGTGGACTCGCCCTGCTCGAGGATCCCGCTCCTGGGAATCTTGCCGGGGCCATTGAAAAAGCCGTCGGTGAAAATGATTTTCCGGCGGCCATGGCAGTTGCGGCAGAGTTGGCCGCCTGGCTGCGTCGTTGGATTTGATTGTTGAAGTGATCACACCCGTTGCCAATACCTCCCTGTCCGCCGGTGCGGCGGCTCCGTTCGCGCGGGATCCCCGCGTGATCGAACTCCAGGAAATGCTCCCGCGCTGTCTCCTGCCCGACTGGGTCCGGTTGGGTGCCCGCGCCGTGAGACTTTTCCGCGACCGGCATCATCCCGACGCCCACGAAGCGCTGCTGGGCCGCCTGTTGGAGGCGGCCCGGGAATCGGTCGCCATCCGCCAGCGCCGCGCCGACCAGGTTCCCCGGCCCACGTATCCGGCGAATCTGCCGATCACTGCCCGCAAGGACGAAATCGTGGCTGCCATTCGCGCGCATCCGGTGATTGTCATTGCCGGCGAAACCGGTTCGGGGAAAACCACGCAGATTCCCAAGATGTGTCTGGAGGCGGGCCTGGGGATCGAGGCGAAGATCGGTTGCACCCAACCCCGCCGGGTCGCGGCGTTATCTATTTCCCAACGCCTCGCCGAGGAACTGCAGGTGAAATGGGGACGCGAAGTCGGCTGCAAGATCCGCTTCGACGATCGTTCCGGCGCCGACACGTACATCAAATTGATGACCGACGGCATTCTGCTCGCCGAGACGCAGGGCGATCCCACGCTGGCGGAATACAACGCGCTGATCATCGATGAAGCCCATGAGCGCAGTCTCAATATCGATTTTCTGCTCGGCCATCTGAAGGGACTGCTGTCCCGTCGACCGGACCTGAAACTCATCATCACCTCGGCGACGATCGACACCGCCGCCTTTTCCCGGCACTTCAACGACGCCCCGGTGATCGAAGTCTC
>JAYTHD010000495.1:0-14137 GCA_043732975.1 Verrucomicrobiota bacterium | reverse complement strand
CCTGTTGGTCAAGCCCATCAATCCTTCCGTCCTGTTTGACACCATCGTCGGGGCATTGGATTCGGAAGCGGGACCAATCACCCGACTGGCTCCCGCCGCCCCGGCGGCGGAGGTTCCCGATACGTTGCGGGGCCTACGCATCCTGTTGGTTGAAGACAACGAGATCAACCAGCAGGTCGCGGAGGAACTTCTGCACGGCGCGGGCGTCCACGTCGCCATCGCGGGCAATGGCCGGGAGGCGGTGCAGCGGCTCGATCGTGAGACCTTCGATGCGGTGCTTATGGACATTCAGATGCCGGTCATGGACGGCTACGAGGCCACCCGGCATCTGCGTGGCGACCCGCGTTTCAAGGAAATCGTGATCATCGCCATGACGGCGAACGTAATGTCGGGAGATCGGGAACGGGCACTGACAGCCGGCATGAATGACCACGTCGCCAAGCCTATTGACCCGGGGCGACTCTTCCAGGTGCTGGAACGTTGGATCGGAGGGTCAAAAAAAATGGCGTTACCCGAGCCGATCTCGGGGTCAGGCCCGCGGTCAACCACAGTGCCCCTCCCGTCCTTGGCCCCGGCACCCATTCCTGTGGAGGGTGTTTTCGACACCGCCGCTGCGCTCCGCCGACTGGGCGGAAATCGTGGACTCTACGACAAACTGCTGAACTCCTTTCAGAGCCATCACGCGGGTGCCGTAGCGGAGATGCGACAAATGATCGCTGTCCAAACCTGGCCGGAAGCCGAGCGCACCGCCCACACCCTCAAGTCGATCGCCGGCAATCTTGGGGCGATGGCCCTGAGTCATCATGCCGGCGAATTGGAAGCCGCCCTCCGCGCCGGCCAGCGGGACCGTTTTGAATCCTTGCTCGCCACCCTGGACGCCTCCCTGGCCGCGTCCTTACGGGCGATTGCGCCTGTACCCGGTTCCGCCGCACCGGGCAAGGCCATCGGCGCCGGCCCATCCGCTGAAATCGATCCCGCATCTTTGCGGCCGCTCGCCCCCTTCCTGGATCGCCTGGAAGAACTCCTGAAGACCGACGACTTCGCCGCGCTGCAATACCTGGACGAAGTCGCCCACCAGGCCACCGGCACCGGCTGGACTGAATTCATTGAAGTGTTGCGAAAACAGGTCAATCGCTACGACTTCGAAAATGCCCTGGAGCGATTGCAAAAGCTCCGAAATTCGCCCCCGCCGCCTTCGATCCCTGCCTGACGCCTGACTTCAATGGCGGGCGGCTTTCATTCCCGCACCCACTCCCATGGCTCCATGGCTGCCGACAAGTGCTTTTTAGAGTGACAGGTTCATTATTTGATAGTGATAGAGTGACCGGTTCATTATTTGTAACCACCGCGGTAAAACGCCGAAAAGTGTTTGACCTTCCGGATCATTAGTTGACGTGGAGCCGGCGAAGTCGGGGCGCGGCGGTGGCCCAGGCAAGTCGATTGCGAAGGGCTGACTGGAGACCGGAGACCGGAGGAGTTTGACGGAGTGCTGGGTGAGGCGCTGGAGGGGCCGAACCCAGTTCGGTATCCTCCGCACCTCGGTCATGCCGGCGTGCCGTCGCGGATGTGGACCCAACAATGGACATGCGGGGCGCCCCGGAAATACCACAGCAGGTTCGGTCCTTCGAGTTGCCAGACGTCCCATACGCCGTCATTCCCGAGATCGCCTTTCTGGAAGAATGCGAGGTGCAACGCCTCAAAATCCGGCTCGACCAATTTCAAGGCCTCGTCGGCATCCACCGCCCGGAACGGCGCGAGCAAATCCTGGAGCACGCCCCTTACGAGTCCGCGCTGATCCCGTGTCAGATCGCCGACGCGGATGCCCGGCAGCGGCTTGCCTCGACCGGCAAGTTTCACGGTGTCGGCGGCGTGTTCGCCGCGACCGCCACCTGCGAGCAGGGCGACGGAACGTTGGCGTCCGTCGAGGGCTTGAAATACCTCATTCGCCCGTTTGGCCTGATACCAGAATACATTGCCCGGATGATCCGGCCGCTCTTGATCCTTGGGTCCGGCCTGGTGGCCGTAAAAAATCGGACCGCCGAACGCCGTGCCCGCCACGGAATCGCCGTCGCACCGCCGCGTGCAATGGCGGCCGGTGAGGACGAACTCGAATTTCCCCGTGCCCGGCTTCCCGAACAGCGCCACCGACGTCCCGGCCTCGAAGCCCTTGCCCTCGGCATCCTCGACCATCTGGCGCATCATTGCGTCGGCGTGTTCCGGCCGGTGCAGCGCCCGGAATATCTGGCGGACCAAATCCTGTTGATCAGCCGAGAGCGCCTCGTGGATCGAGCGTTTCGTGATCATCCAATTGTTATCCACCTGGGCGCGCAACGGATGTTCGAAATCGAAACAAAGATCGTTCCGCTGGGCGGCGGACAACGAGCCGTACAACTGCGCTGCCAGCGTTTCTGAATCGGCGACGGCCGGTGCGGCCCCGAACGTGCGGGCCGTCAGTCCGGTTGCCGCCGCCGCCGCCAGTCCCGTGGCGGTGGTGCGGAGAAAACGGCGGCGATCCACGAGCGGCAACTCAACGCCGCGCAGATCTTGGGACGGGGGCCAACCGGGAACGGGGATTTTCACGCCCGAGTTTTACCCGTTTCCGGGCGGCGTGGGAAGCTGGGAATTCAGACTCCTGCGATTCAGACACGGGGTGGGCAATGGGCGCCTGGCGGCGGTTGCCGGTTGGTTGGCGCGGGATTTGGGAAAAGGCGCACGCCTGCTGGGGCGCGGGAAGGCACCGGTTGACATCCGGACTTGCGAGTCAAACCTCACACCAAAATGGGCCCTCCTGCGATCGGCGAATCGCCGGATCCGCGGATCGTCCCGGTAGCCGGCGACGTTACCGCCCCGCGCGGAGTTTGGCATCCGACCGCCATTCCGGAAGCGCCGGGGGGTGGCGGGCTGGGTCGAGGCCGGCGAGAATCAGAGCAGAGCAAGGAACCTTATGAATTCTCAAAAGGATCGACTGAAAGGACAACTGGAGCATTTCACCTTTGGAACACCGGGAGCCGCGTTGTCGTTCTCCCAACGGCTGGCCCGGGAAAACGGCTGGACTGCGGAATTCGCCGAGCGGACCGTCAGTGAATATCGCCGTTTTCTTTATCTGGCCGCCCGATCAGGACACCCGGTCACCCCGAGCGAAGCGGTGGACCAAGCCTGGCACCTGCACCTTGTTTATTCGGAGTCGTATTGGCACGATCTGTGCCGCGATCTCCTGGGGTTCCCACTCCACCATGGACCGACCCGTGGCGGCACGGCGGAGGGCGCCAAATTCAAGGATTGGTATCAACGCACCCTGGCCAGTTACGAGCAACATTTTGGCTCGGCACCGCCGGCCGACATCTGGCCCGCCGCGGCCGAACGTTTCGCCGATGCACCCTCTTTCCAACGGGTCAACCGGCGATGTCACTGGGTGATTCCCAAGCCCGCATGGCTTCAGACCCGGCGCCCGCCCGGTCCAAACCGGCGACCCGCCTCACCCCGGAAGTCTGCTCTGGAGCGTCTCCCCGGACTGGCCTTGGCGGCCTTGGGAATCATCGTCGGCGTGGCTGGATGCGCGGTCAGTGGCCCGAATTCCTGGAACGTCTTTGATTGGTACGGATCCTCCTTTCTCGCCTTCTTCGCCGTGCTGGCGCTCATCCTCCTAACAATCCTCGCGGAGGCCCGGCTGCGCCTGCTGAACCCCCCGGCTCCCTTCGCGACGGACCTGGAACCCAACCTTTCCGACCCGTACGAAGTGGCCTTCCTCGCCGGTGGTTTGCGCGGTGCGATCGAAGCCGCCGTGGTGACGCTGGGAGAGCGCGGCTTGATCGGCGTGAGCGAAGGCCAGCCGGCCACCGTCATCAACCACCACACCACCAGCCCGGAAGCCTTGCCGCCGTTTGAGGAGCAGGTGCTCCAGCGAGTAGTCGAACCCACGACCGTCGCCACACTGGTAAAGACGATGGCGCCCGAGAGCGATGCATGGGAACGACGCCTGTCGGAAAAGGGCCTGGTCGTCGCGGATGCCCGGCGACGGCAATATCGGTGGCTGGGGGCGAATCTCCTGGTCCTGGTGATCCTCGTCGGGAGCATCAAGATCTTCGTGGGACTGAATCGGGATCGGCCGGTGGGATTCCTGATCCTGATGCTTCTGGTCACCGTCGCGGTGATGGCTGGACTGACCAGGTTGATCCCCCGGCTGACACGGCGTGGCCAGTCGATGCTCCTGCGCCTGCGGGCACAATACCATGTGGCGCCCCTGGCAGAACTGCGATCGTTGTCCTCGGACACCGGGTTGGGACTGGCCGGCCACTTGATTCCACTGGCCGTGGGACTTTACGGACTGAACGCGCTGGGAACGGCCGGCGGCGCCCTGCCCTACCGGGAATTGCAACCGCCCCCGCTGCGCAACCGCTCGGATTCCGGCTGCTCCAGTTCATCGGGATGCAGCAGCAGCTCCGGCGGGAGCGACGGTGGCAGCGGGGGCGACGGAGGCGGAGGCGGAGGGGACGGTGGCGGTGGCTGCGGCTGTGGTGGCTGCGGCGGTGGTGGTGGCGATTGATCCTTACCCGCCGAGGGGCTCCACGAACGAGCCGTACAAGCACGGATCCACCACACCCATTTTTTTAAGCCGGGTCGTTCATGATTTTGGCATTCATGGATAGAGCAGCCTGGCGAGCGCGGCGAACTTTCGATCACGCAGCGCGCGCGCCGCCGCCGCCGACTCCGGTGTGTACTGGCAAATGCCGCGCCCGCTCTTGATGCCGAGCTGACCTGCTGTCACGAGTTTCCGAATCACCGACGGCACTTTCTCGAGATCCTGCGCCAGTCTGGGCAGATCATTGGTTGAGGTCAGTGTGTAGCCCTGGTGGTTGGGAAGCGGAATGCAGAAATCGGGCGTGACGGGCGATGCCAGCCCGGCGCCAGGAGCCCGGGCGAAGAGCGTGGCCCCGGCCAGCGCGGCGGTGGCCAATCGGCTGGAGATGAGTTGAAGAATTATGGTGAATCCGATCAACCCGCCGCGCACTGGGCCGCGGCGAGTACATTGGCGCCGGGCAAGGAGTGAACAGTTGCTGTACGATGACTTCTTCGTCAGCACCGGCGCCTAGAATGCCACCGTGCCCTATGTGCCCGCGGTCATTCCGACGGAAATCAAGCTGACGGGCGTGGCCTTTGATCGGGTCGTTTACCAACCCTGAAGCGGACGTCCGGCACGGATCGCTTCTGCCATGGGGGCCGCGTCCAGGCGCGGCCCCTTTTTTTGTAGCCGCCCCACTATTTCCGGCGCGCGTCCAGCGCGACGGATGAGCGGCATCGCCCGCGCCTGGCGGCGGGGGCGCGGGGTTGGGGCGACGCGGCAGTGATCGCCCCTGTGCGGGGAGGCTGCATCCCGGTGGAACTGCCGGATTGACGGTGGAATTCATTCGCGTCGCCGAATGGGTCGTGTGCCGGCGATTGAGTTCGGGGAACGCTCGAATGCGGTTGCCAGCGACGGGGCCACCCGGCATAAAGAGAACCGTCGATGCGCCGCACCTCCTACCGCGCTCTCCTGGCCAACCGCCTGCTGGTGGCCGGAGTGGGACTTCTGACCCCTGCTGGTGCTGCTGGCTCTCTCCGCTCCGCTGCTGACCCGCTGCCGTGTCTTGCAGGATCCCATCCGGCAAAATGACCTGGGCGTGGACGTGGACGGCATGCCGTTGGCGCCGGGTGACGGTCATCTGCTCGGCACCGACAGTCTGGGTCGGGACATGCTCTCCCGCACCATCTATGGCGCGCGAGTGTCCCTGACGGTGGGTATCGGCGCCATGCTGACGGCGACGGGGATCGGGTTGGTCTTCGGTCTCCTGGCGGGCTTCTACGGCGGCCGGATTGATTTCGGCCTGATGCGATTCACGGACATCAACATGACGCTTTCCCCGATTCTGCTGGCGGTGGCGTTTGCCGGGCTGATGACGGAACCGCGAGTCGTTCATCTCCATCCGGCGTCGTTGCCGTGGCATGCGCTGGATTTCACGCTCGAGCGCGGCATTGGCGGTTTGCTGGTGATCATCGGCCTCGTTTGCTGGCCGGGCATGGTGCGGGTGATCCGGGCGCAGGTGCTGGCGGTGAAGGAACAGGAATATGTGCAGGCGGCCCGCGTCCTGGGTGCCACCGATGCCGGGATTCTATTCCGACACATCCTGCCTAATATCCTGCCCAGCGTGGTGGTCATCGCCGCCATGACCACAGCCAACACCATTCTTTTGGAAGGCGGCCTGGGCTATCTCGGCGTGGGCGTGCCGGCGCCGGCGCCCACCTGGGGTTCGATGATCACGGAAGGGCAGCCCTACTTCACCCTGACGCCACACATCGTGGCGGTGCCGGGCTTGGCCATCGTGCTCAGTGTGCTGGCGTTCAATCTCATCGGCCAGGGGCTGCAGGAGGTGTTCGACCCCAAACTGCGGAGGGCCGGATGAGGACGCCGAAAATGGGTGGATGCGCGGGATTGCGGGTGGCCTGCGCGGCCCTGTTCCTGCTTCTTCTGGGAACGTTTTTCACCGCTGCTGCCGGGGCGCCAAAGCGGGGCGGAACCTTGCATCTGGGCTTTCCCGAGGATTTTAAATCCCTGGACCCCGCCTTCGGTTTCACCATTAATACCATGCCGGTCCAACGCATCCTGTTTGAGTCGCTGCTCGATATGGATGATGACAATCAGGTGATTCCGTGGGCCGCCCGGGAATGGCGCATCAGCGCGGACCAAAAGACTTATACCCTGCGATTGCAGCCCAATCTGCGCTTTTCCACGGGGCGACCGGTGGTGGCGGCGGACTACGTTTATAGTATTGAACGGATCCTGGATCCGAAGACGGCATCGCTCGGACAAAGCTACTTCAGCAGTATCCGCGGGCAGGACGCGTTCCGCAAAGGTCAGACAAATCACGTCGCCGGACTGCGGGCACCCGCGCCCGATGTCCTGGAAATTGATCTGGAGCAGCCGCAGTTCACCTTTCGTTTTGTTCTCTGCATGGTCTTCACGGCGGCCGTTCCCCGCGAGGCCGTGGAATCTCCCAACAGCCGGTTCTCCCAACGCCCCGTCGGCTCCGGACCCTATTTGATCAAGGAATACCAACGCGACGTCGGCTACCGCCTCGAGCGCAATCCGCATTACTCCCGGCTGGACACGGCCTATGTGGACAGTGTCGAGATCATGATCGGCGGCGATCGCACGCTGGAGGCCATGATGTTCGATCAGGGCGAACTTGATATGGTGCCGGACCTGCGGGTGACGGATTATTTTCGGTATCGGCGTCACCCGGTCTTGAATCAGCGACTGGTGATGGTTCCGATGGCCTCGACGGATTACGTGTTTCTCAACAACGAAATCAAACCCTTCGACGATGTGCGCGTCCGGCGGGCGTTGAATCATGCCGTCAACAAGCGTCGGTTGGTCCAGTTGGCCAATCCGGCCTTCCCGGTCGCCAAGGGCATTCTGCCGCCCACCATGCCGGGCTACGACCCGAACCTGACGGACTACGCGTACGATCCGGAACAGGCGAAAAGGCTGCTGGCCGAGGCCGGTCTCGCTGGGGGATTCCGGACACAGTTCTATTATGGCGACTCCGTTCCGCATTGGAAACGCCTGTGCATGGCCATCGCCGAGGATTGGAGCCAGGTCGGTGTTCACGCGGACCTGATCCAGCTTTCCGCCGCGGCCATGGACGATGCCTATACGACGCGCCACAAGATCCCGTGCGGCTATTACGGCTGGGTGCAGGATTATCCGGATCCCAGCGACTTCCTGGACGTGCTGCTCAACGGCGAGGGAATTGTCGAGACGGGCTGCAACAACCAGGCGTTTTACAACAACCCCCAGGTGAATGCCGCCCTCAAAGAGGCGGGCAACTGTGTGGATCCGCCCCGGCGCAATGCGCTCTATGGCGCGATCGAGAAAACCATTCTGCGGGATGCCCCGTGGATTCCGATTCTCCACCCGCTCTATCCGACCGTGGTGCAGCCCTGGGTGAAAGGATTCAAGCCCCATCCAGTCTGGCTCTACCGCTACGAGACCCTTTGGATCGAACGCTAACATGCTCGTCCGACTCACCCAACGCTTGCTGGTGTCGCTCCTCACCCTGATGGGCACGGCGGTGCTGACGTTCGTTCTGGTCAACGCCGTGCCCGGCGATGTGGCCCGGGTGATGGCGGGATCGAAGGCGAGTCCGGCGGTGATTCAGGAAATCCACGAAAAGCTTCACCTGGACGACCCCTTTTGGTTGCGTCTCGCCCGCTATCTCGGCCAGGTGGCCCAGGGGGATCTGGGTCGCTCCTACGTGACCAGTCAATCCGTGTCCGAGGCGATCCTGTCGCGGTTTCCTCCCACCCTGGCACTGGCGACCACCGCGGTGGTGCTCTGGATGCTGCTGGCCGTGCCCGTGGGGGTGTTGACGGCCCGATTCCGGGGCAGTTGGCTGGATCGAACGATCCTGATATTTGCGACGCTCAGCCTGTCGTTTCCCGCGTTCTGGCTCGCGCGGATGTTGCAGTATTGGTTGTCCTTCAAGCTGGGCTGGTTTCCCGTCGCCGGTCTGAAGAGCTTTCGTCATCTCCTGCTGCCCGGGGCGACGCTGGCGGTGCTCTATGTCGGGTATTATTCGCGACTCATTCATGCGAACATGCTCGAGGTGCTTGAAAGTCCCCATATCCGGGCCGCCCGGGCCAAGGGGTTGCCGGAATTGCCGGTGCTCTTCCGGCACGGCCTCCGTAATGCGTGGATTCCGGTGGTCACGATTCTCGGCATGGATGTGAGCAGCCTGCTTGGCGGCGTGATGTTCACCGAGAACGTTTTTGCGCTGCCGGGGATCGGCACGTTGGCGGTGCAGAGCGTGCTCAATCTCGATGTTCCGATGATCATGGGCACGGTGTTGTTCGGTGCGGCGATGGTCCTGGCCACCAATCTGCTCGTGGACCTGCTCTATCAATGGATTGATCCGCGCATTCAGACGGGGCGTTGACGTGCGGTGGGGGTTCGTGACCCAGGGTAGCCTAAAATCGACAAACCTGGGCTGGAAGAGGGAATCCCGTTGGGATTCGAAACAGCACGCGGTCAACGTGTCGTTTCCCGAAGCCGCTCGAAGAATCTTGCCTCATGCCAATTCATTTTAAAAAACCGGCTTAATCTTGACAACGGGAGCTGAAGTGCTGGACGCTCCCAAAGCGTTTGCGCGCCTTCGTTCCCCTCCGTTGTTTAATCAGTCATGAAACACTTATTTCTTGTCACCACAGCCGTTGGCTGTTTCATCGCCGGTCACGTCGCCGCTGCCACAACCATCGACTTTGAGGACTTGGCCATCGGGGCCACGCTTTCCAGCCAGTACGCTGGACTGGGTGTGACCTTTACGCCCAATGCGTTCAGTGGTGCGGGGTCATCTTCCTCGGGTGAGGCGTGGGCCAGCAACTCGGACCTGACCATCGTGAGTGCGACGGGATCTGACGTCGGTGGACTTGGCACCCCGACCCTGGTCAGCGGCCACATCCTGCACTCCTTCAATGCGTGGTTGGGTGAAGATGGCGACCCGAGCCTGCTGGCTACCTTCAGTACGCCGATTTCCCTTTTTGGCGCCACTTTCGCCGGGGTCTCCACGGCTGCAGATGTGACGCTCTATGCTTTCAACGGACCGACCCTGCTGAGTACCGTGAATGGTACGATCGGCACCGGGCAATTCAACCTCAGTATCTCCGCTGCTTCGATCACGAAGGTCGCGATTCGCTACGGCAGTTTCAACGATTGGGTCGGTGTGGATAACGTCAGCTTTACTCCCACTGCGGTACCCGAGTCCTCGCCGGTTGCGGGTTATGCTCTGGGGTTCGCAGTCTTCTGCGTGGCGGGTCGCCGAAGCTTGCGTCGCACGTCGTAATCGGGGCCGGTACCGGGGCTTTTCCTGTGCTGAAGCCGACTGGTGGACTCACTTTGGGGTGACCAGAGCCCGGGTCCTCGAGAGACTTTTTGACATCGCCCTATTGGTGCTCATTCGTGTTCATTCGTGGTTTAACGGAATGGATACGGCTCAGGATCGCAATTGCTCCCGCAGGGCAGTCTTGAGGATTTTCCCGGTCGCGTTCCGTGGCAGGGCGCTGAGCGTGACGATGCGACGGGGCAGTTTGTAATCCGCCAACTGGGGCTTGAGAAAATCGATCAGGGCACTTTCGGAGAATCCGGCGGCGGCGGATTCATCCAACGCCACAAAGGCCACGGCGCGCTCCCCGCGCTTCTCATCCGGTTCGCCCACCACCGCGCATTCCTTGATCCCCGGAAACCGGTAGATCACTTCCTCGATTTCGCGCGGATAGACGTTGATGCCGTTCGGCTTCAGCATGTCCTTCTTGCGATCAGTGACGACAAACCAGCCGTCCGGGCGGCGGTGTCCGATATCGCCGGTGCGCAACCATCCGTTCACCAGCGTCTCCGCGGTTTTCGCCGGCGCGTTCCAATAGCCCAGCATCACGTTGGGGCCGCGCACGCAGAATTCGCCATCCGTGCCGTCCGGGAGCACGTTGCCGGCGTCGTCCTGAACCGTCATCTCCACGTCGGGAATCACCGGGCCGATGGTGCCGGCGTGATGCGGGCCGCACACGGGATTGACGCACACCACCGGACTGGCCTCGCTGAGGCCGTAGCCCTCGATCAACGGCACGGTGGGATGCCGCTGGTTGAAGGCGCGGAGAATCTCGTGGGGCAGGGGACCGGCGCCGCTGACGCAGATGCGGAGCGGCAATTCCATCTGCGGGGGCAGGTGCGCCAGGGCGCGGAACAGCGCCGCCATGGCCGGCAGGACGGTGCCGCGGGCCTGCAACATTTCCGACACCATGTGCTTGGGATGCGACAGCGCCTGGATCAACACGATGCTCCCGCCGACGAGCAACGGCAGGAGAATCGAGACCGTGAGCATGAAACTGTGAAACATCGGCAGCAGCAGGACGAAGCGATCGAAGTCCACCACCTCCAACACCTGACGGCAGGACTCCACATTCGACAGCAAATTTCCGTGGGTCAGCATCGCCCCCTTCGGATGCCCCGTCGTGCCGCTGGTGTAGATCAACACCGCGAGGTCGCCCGGAGTGCACTCGCTCGGTAACACCGCGAATTCCGGCGGCATGGCGGCGGACCGGCCGGGCAGTTCCTCGGCGCGCAGCAACAGGAGTCCGGGCAGCGTCCTTTGGATTTCCGCCACGGCTTCCATCAGCGCATCTTCCGTGATCAAAACCTGGATGCCGGCGTCGAGCAGCAGATATGCCACCTCGGCCGGTTTGAGGAACGTATTGACCGGCACGGCGACGGCATCGGCGCCGAAGATTCCAAAAAGGACACTGACGAACTCCGGCCGGTTCCGCAGCCAGATGCCCACGCGATCGCCCGCCCGGACGCCCAGACTTTCCCGCAGGGCCTGGGTGACGACGCCCGCTTCCCGGCGAAAATGAGCGTAGTTAAATTCGGTTTCGCCCCAGAATAACGCCGTCTTGTCCGGGTGTGCCGCCACGGACTGGAGAAACGCTGCGTGCAGATTGACCATGTTTCGAGGAGAGATTCGCGCCGCGCCCCACCCGGACGTCAAACATTTGGCGGGCCGATCCGCTTCGACGGAGCGCCGTGCTTTCAGCCGGCTTAAACGCCACACACGTCGCTGAGGCCCCCAAATCCAGCGCGACGTCTAGCAGGTCCTCGGCCGAATTGCTTTGCGCCTTCCGTTCAGTCAGAGCGGTAGCGTCTTGCTCTGCGCCGCCGAAATGCCGGTTGGAAACCAGCGCTCCGGCCGCGCAAGCACGGCATCGCCGTTGAGCCTATGCGATGGAGATCGATCTTCCGGAAAAAGTGGGACCATTGACAGGATCGCGCTTATACCTACCGTTCGGTAGCATGAAGGAAGGCAGTCCCCTGGGTGCCCGCGAAGCCGTTCTGAAATCGGCAATCCAGTGCTTTGCCCGCAAGGGTTACGCGGCGACTTCCGTTCAGGAGATTCTGGAGGCGACCCGGCTTTCCAAGCCGACCCTCTACTACTATTTCGCCAGCAAGGCCGGACTGTTTCGGGCGATTCTCGACTTTGCGTACGATGAATCCTTTCGGGAAATGCAGGTGGGTGTGGCGGCGACGACGGGTTGTGAAGCGAGGCTGGTGGCGATTGCGTCGGCCCTGTTTCGATTTTCGGAAACCCATCGCGATCTGACCCGTCTGGCTTTTGCGGCCACGTTTGCCGGGCCGGATGAACTGCCTCCCGAGGCGGCGGATCTCGAGAAGCGCAAAAGGAATTTCAATTTCGTCCTGGGCGTGATCCGTGAAGGTCTCGCGGCCCGCGAACTCGACCGCCGATACGACCCCGTCGAGCTGACCCACGGGATTTTCGGTGCGATCAGCCACCAGATCCGCACCCAACTTTTGACCGCCGCCGCCCGTTTGGATCGTCGTTGCGCCCAGCGCGTGGTCTCGCTCTATCTCGACGGCGCCCGACCATAATTTCCCTTCGTCATGAAACCCTCCCGCTTCCTCCCTCCCGCCGGCGTTCTGGCCGTGGTGTTGACCCTCGCCGCCTGCCATCGGGCCGAGGTGGAAAAGCCCAAGGAACGTCCCCGCGAAGGCACCCCGGTGGTCCTCGCACCGGTGCAGGCCGTGAATTGGGACCGCAGCGTTTCCATCGTCGGCACGCTCTACGCCAAGGACACCGCCACCCTCGGCGCCCAGGTGGAAGGATCCGTGGAGAAAACCTTTGTCGAATTCGGTGACCGGGTGGTCGTGGATCAGGAACTGGCCTACATCGACACCAGTTCCTACGAAGCCCTCGCGGACCAGGCCGCGGCGAATCGGGCGCGGGCGGACGCGGGTCTGCGCAACGCCCGCCAGAACTTTGCCCGTACCCAGGAACTCAAGCGCTCGGGCATCGCCTCCAGCAGTGACTTCGACCAGGGGCAAGCCCAGTTGGATCAGTCCGAGGCCGACGTTCAGGCCGCCCGCAGCGCCGCCCGGGTGGCGCGGTTGAATCTCGAACGTTCGAAAGTCCGGGCCCCGTTCCCCGGTGCCATTGCCCAACGCCTCGTCGGCCGGGGGGATTTTGCGAAGGTCGGCACGCCGCTGTTTGAAATGGTCAATGATTCCGTCCTCAAATTCATCTTCCAGGTTCCCGAGCGCTTTGGTTCCCAGGTGCGCAAGGGATTGCCGGTGACCTTCAGCGTCGACAACTACCCCACCAACACCTTTACCGGAACCGTCTACCTGATCAGCCCTTCGGTGACCACCTCATCCGCGCCTTCGGCGTGGGCGCACTGGTGACCAACACCGATTTCCTTCTGAAGGCGAACACCTTCGCCCGGGGCTCGCTGGTCATCGAAAAACAGGCGCCCACCCAGGTGGTGCCACTCAATGCCGTGGTCACCTTTTCCGGGATCACCAAGGTTTTCCTGGTCGATCACGGAGTGGCCCGCAGCCGGACGGTGTCCGTGGGACGCATCCGCGACGGATTCCAGGAAATCACCGAAGGCCTCCAGGCCGGCGAAAAGGTGATCGCCGACGGCAACACGCGGCTTACCGAGGGCGCCGCCGTGCTGGTTGGGGAGGCCGCGCCGATCGCCCATCCCGCCAACCCCGCCGCCGCCACGACCCCGGCGAAAGGATCCCGTGAAAACCAGTAATCCTCTGCCCTCGCTTCCGGACGATGCCGGGGTTTCGGGCGTCGGACTGGCCAACCTCTGCATCAGGCGGCCGGTCTTTGCGACCGTGATGAACCTGTTCCTGATTCTCCTCGGGTGGATCTCTTTTCGGGACATCGGCGTCGATCAATTTCCCAACGTCGAACTGCCGGTCATCACCGTCACCACCACCCTGCGTGGGGCCTCGCCGGAGGAAATGGAAACCAGCGTCACCAAGCCGCTTGAGGAAATCATCAACACCATTCAGAGCATTGACGAACTCAGCAGTGTGACGACCGAGGGTGTCTCGCAGATCACTGTCACCTTCCTGCTGGAACGGAATCGCGACATTGCCGCCCAGGATGTCCGGGACAAGGTGAACACGATCCTCGCGCGACTGCCCCCGGGCACCGATTCCCCCATCATCGACAAGTTCGATCTCGACGCGATCCCCGTGGTCTCCATCAGCGTCAATGCTCCGCGGGATCTCAAGGAAATCAGTTAC
>JAYTHD010000494.1:0-2932 GCA_043732975.1 Verrucomicrobiota bacterium | reverse complement strand
GCAACAACTTCTGTTTGCCGTCGGCATCGACGCTGAAGAGGCGCACTTCGAGTAGTCCATTTCCGATGGCTCGCAATTGAACGGCGCACTTCCCGAGCTGCGCGTTCTGCTCCTTGTCGCTGACGCGGGACTCCTGGGATTTGATGACCCAATAATTCTTCCATCGCAGGGCCTTGAGCTTGTCCTTCAGCCGGCCATCGAGTTCGACAAGATCCTTGCCGTCGGGCTTGGCGCCATCGGTGCCCCAGACCAGCTGCGAGCGCAGCTTGAGTTCAGCGGCCAGCGTTTGGCCGCCCGCCATCAGGAGGGTGGCCGCGGCAAGAAACCCGGCAGCCAATGTCCGGGCAATTTTGGAATTCATGTTCAAGGACAAAACGGGCAAAATCGGTCGCCCAATCCCGGTCGGATCAGGCAGGGTATCGCGGCGGCCATCATTGGATCCAACAAATCGTCACGCCCTCGGCTTCGGATCGGAACATCATGGCGCCCGAAACATCGGAACCCTGATCCGTGGCCAGAGACTCTCCCGCCCCATGCCCACCGATGCCACCGCGATAGACCATCGTCGAGACCGCCACCGCCGCGGCGCCAAATGCCGGAATGAACCAGCGCAACCAGTGGCCGACGGCCGGGGTCGAAGCGCGCGTCGTGCGTTGCTCCGACTTTTCCGCCTGATCGATCTGGCTACGGATCCGGGACCAATAGAAATCCCGGGACGCCGGAACCAAGTAGCTCTGTTCGTGATTTTGAACCATCTGGCGCAGCGACCGAAAGGTCTCCACGACGGCACGCGCCTCCGGATCCGCGGCGAGCTCGCGCTCGACCTGAGCGCGACGCCCCGATTCCAATTCTCCGTCCACGTAAGCCTGCAACTCCAGATACTGTTCGTTGGTTTTCATTGTATGCGCTCCCGCTTCAATCCCTGCAGCAGCGTCGCCAGCCGGCGCCGTGCGTAAAATAGCCGGGACATCACCGTCCCGATGGAAATCCCCACCCGCTTAGCCACGTCTTTGTACTCCAGGCCTTCAAATTCATGCAACATCAGCACCGTCCGGTGCGCGTCGCTCAGTTTCGACAACGCCTCGTCAATCCGCTTCCGCAGCTCCGTGTGCTCCAACCCCTCGGTGGGATTGGTCAACTGCACCGGCATCTGCCGTTCCACGCCGCCGGACTCTTCATCCATCTCCTCGATGGACTCGGTCCGCATCCGCTTCTTCTTCCGCAACTCATCCAGACAGACATTGATGACAATACGCGTCATCCAGGTCGCAAAAGAACTGTCACCCAGAAACTGGTGAAGCCGCTGCCAGCCCTTCACCCAGGCTTCCTGTGAGAGGTCCATCGCTTCTTCTTCGTTGCGCATCATGATCATGGCACGCGCATAAATCTTGTCGCGGTGCCGATAGACCAACTGCTCAAAAGCCTCAGCGTCGCCGTTCTTGGCCCAACCCACCAACTGCACATCGTCAGCCGACGGATAATCATGTCTCAATGTCGAGTTCATGGACGACGTGGAGGACACC
The DNA here is from genome assembly GCA_043732975.1 of Verrucomicrobiota bacterium. Taxonomy (GTDB): domain Bacteria; phylum Verrucomicrobiota; class Verrucomicrobiia; order Limisphaerales; family UBA9464; genus CANIZL01. Next base: position 1,409 of record JAYTHD010000494.1, on the reverse strand, counting down.
CGCTATTCAGCGGATCGAGACAAGTTATTCACCAACCTTGATATTAATTTAAACATCTGAAAATAAACAACTTGTAAGAAATTCAACACCGCAATTCCAGTCCCGTCAGGTTCAGGATGACACGCAGTCCCGGTGGACGCCAATCCCGTTCCCGGGGTCCGAATTGTCATCCAGGGGTCCCCGCAGCGTGCCGGATTGGGTGGCGGGCCGACGTCGATTCAGCTCCCAATCTTCTCCGCCAGTTCCTCCGCTGGATAGGTCCAGATCTCCGCCAGTGTCGGATGGTAATGTGGCACCGCTGCGAAGGCGGCCACCGTCATCCGCTGGGAGATCGCCACCACCAATTCATGGATCAGTTCCCCGGCCTGCGGACCCACCGCCGCCGCGCCGAGTATCTCCCCGGTTTCGGGCGCCGCCAGGAGCTTCACGAAACCTTCCTGCGATCCCAGAATCATCGACTTGCCATGGTCATTGAAGGGGTGCTTGGCGACCAGATAGGCGCGGCCCTCCGCTTGGGCGGCTTTTTCGGTCAGGCCCACCATCGCGACCTGCGGATCGGTAAAAATGACGCTGAGGCGCAAACGGTAATCCATGGGCCGGGCGGTCGCCGGCTGGAGGATCGTCCGGGCTGCCGTTTCGCCCTGCTGGATGGCCACGTGCACGATTTCCTGCCGACTCGCGCAATCTCCCGCGGCGAAAATGTGCGGCGCGGTCGTCCGTTGATGGAGGTCCGTCTGGATATGCCCGGACGGCAGTGTCTCCACCCCGGCCCGCACCAGATCCAATGCCGACGTCGCCGGAGTCCGGCCGAGGCCATTGAAGACCTGTTTGAAGTAGATGTCCCGCGGCCGGTCCGCGCCGCTCATTCGCAGGCGGATCTCGTAGCGTCCCATCAACAGTCCGATCTGTTCGATCCTGGCGGGCTTGTAAACCCGGATGCCCTCCCGTTCGAAGGCCTTGGCCAGTTCCTCCGCCACATCCGCATCAAAATCCCGGAGCAGCTGCGGACTGCGTTGCACGAGCGAAACCGGCACGCCGAGCCGGCGGAAGATCTGCGCGAATTCACAGGCGACCGCGCCGCCTCCCAAAACCACGAGATCGGTCGGCAAGGAGGTCAGCTTCAGGGCGGAATCGCTGTCGAGGATCTGTCGCCCGGCCAATCCCGGAAACGGCGGGGCGGTCATCTGGGAACCGGTCGCAATGATGAAATGCTGCGCCCGCAACGTCGCCCCGGTGCTCAAGGTCACCGTGTGGGAATCAATGAATTTAGCCTGGGCCCGCACCAGGGTGAAACGACCATCAGTCAATTGCTCCTGACGGTATTTGGCGAAGTTCGCGATCAGCTCGTTCTTGCGGGCCATCAGGCGCTTCAGATTTACCTCCACATGACCGTGGGTCGGCTCGCCGCG
>JAYTHD010000493.1:0-5401 GCA_043732975.1 Verrucomicrobiota bacterium | reverse complement strand
TTTTATACCGGGCCAACGAATAGCACGGCGGAGTCGGGTTAACTGGGATTGACCGGGAGAACGATGGTGAAGGTGGCGCCGTACCCCGGTCTGGATTTCACGCGCACGACGCCTTGATGGGCGTCGACGACCCGCGCCACGATGGCCATGCCGATGCCAGTGCCCTTCGGCTTCGTGCTGCTCAGCAGGGAGGTGAAGATACGCTCCGTTTGTTCGGCGGACATGCCCACGCCGTGGTCGCGAAAGCGGACAATGACATGGGTGGCGGGCGTTTTAGACTTCGTTCTTTTCCGGAAGGGCAGAGCTCGGAGTCGGATCACCAGTTGCCCGCCGTTGGGCATCGCTTCGACGGCGTTGAGGGCGAGGTTGAGGAATGCCTGTTCGAGTTGGTTGGAATCGCCGAGAATTTCGGGGATCTGGGTGGCGAACTGCCGGACGAGGACGACGCCGGTGGCTCGCAATTTGGCCCGGAGCAGCAGGCCCATGTCGTCGATCAACTGATTCAAATTGACCGGGACCATTTTCGGCTCGGAGGTGCGGGCGAAATCCAGCACCCGGTCCACGATGAGGTTGAGGTGGTCCATCTTGTCGCCGAGCAGGCGGAAATCCACGGCCCGGGGATCGGGAGCGGCAAATTCCGGGTTCAACGTGTGGTGAAGCATTTTCATCACCGTCAGGGGATTGCGGATCTCGTGGGCAATCTCGGCCGCGAGCAGACCCAGGGCGCTCAGGCGCTCGCTCTGGCGCAATTCGTCTTCGATCGCGAGCACCCGTTCGTAGAGGCGCGCTCTTTCCAGGGCGAGCGCTGAAAGTTCTGCGTAGGCGCCCAGCGTGCGCACTTCCTCGTCGGGAAAGGTGTGTGGATTCGCGGTGTAAATATTGAGGGTGCCAATGGCGCGTTGCTGAAAGAGCAGCGGCACGGACAGAAGCGAGACCAGTCCTTCGCGCCGGGCGACATCCACGTTTTGGTAGCGTCCACTGATCTGGACGTTTTCCAACTGCAACGGTTTGCGTCGACGGACGACGATGCCGAGAAGACTTTCGGCCACGCTGAGTCGCGGCTTGCTAACATAGGCCGGCCCGGCTCCGTGTTGAGCGCGTAAATCCAGCCATTCGCTGGTCGGATCCAAAAGCATGAGGGAACACATCCGCGCGTGCATCAGGGCGGCGGCTTCCCGGACCACCGCGGCAAGTGCATCGTCGAGGCTGGTGGCGGAATTAATGATCTGACCCACTTTCACCAGCGATTCGAGAAGATTCGCGCGTTGTCGGGCGGATTCGTAGAGCCAGGTGTTGGCGATGGCCGGCTCGGCGAGGGCGGCGAGTTCGATCAGCAACGCCTCGTCGTCGGCACTGAAGGCCTGGGCCGTGTCCGCGTCCAGATTGATGACCCCGCGCACCTCTCCCTCGGCCAGGATCGGGACGGCCATCTCGGACCGCACTCCGGGGCGCAGTTGGAAATAGCGTCGATCCTCGGACACATTGCCGATGCGCACGGGACGTCCGCTGCGCGCCACCCAGCCCGTGAGCCCTTCGCCAATCCGCAACCGGAGCAGTGGGGCCTCGTCGGGCAAGCCATGGGCGGCCTCGATTTCCAGAAAGCCCGTGGTGGGATTGACCAGGCAGACCGTGCCGGATTGGGCCGGCAGCAGGCGGATGGCTTCCGAGAGCAGGCGCCGCAAGGCCTCGCGGGGTTCGATGGTGGAATGGAGGTGCCGGCTGACCCGGGCAAAGTCTTCGAGCCGCTGGATCCGGGCCTGGAGTTCCCGGATTTCGTCGGCGGCAGGATTCGGGGGCGTCATGATCGATGGGGTTATCGCACCCGGCTGGCGAGCACGATGCCGAGGGTGGCAAAGAAGCAGTTGGGCAACCAGGCGGCCAGCCAGCCGGGGATCTGACCGTTCTGCCCTAGGGCAAAGCCAACGCGTTGCAGCACGAAAAAGCCAAACGCGAGCGCCAGGCTGCCCGCCACACCATGGAAGATATTGCGGCGCCCGGTGGGGACGCCAAAGGGAATGGCGATCAGTACGACCACGAGACAAGTCCAGGGTGCCGCCCGGCGGGCGTGCAGTTGGGTGTCCAGCCACGCAGCCCGGGCCGGTGGCATCTGGGGATGAAGCCGCCGATAATTCAGGATTTCCGAGACACTGAGATCCCCGCCGCGCAAAGCCTTCTTTTGATCAAACTGGTTGATGCGAATTTCCGAGCGCAGCATCTCGGGAGATTCCTCCAATTCCGGCAGCGCCAGGCGGGCGAGTGGCTCCGCCGGTCTGAGCGGGTCGCTGTCCGTGGGGTCGCGATACAGGAGGTCCATGACATTTTCAAAGATCCAAACGCCCGCTTCCCAATGCCCCCGATCACCGTAGGTCACCCGCGTGGCGCCCGCAGTCAGCGGGACCCGGGCACGGACGCCGAGGAGTTCCAGGGCGAACGGATCGTAGGCCGCAGCACTCCAGGTCATCCCCGCAGTGTTGGTCCAGGCGGGGACGATCAGATTGGTGCGCCAGAGGCGATTCGTCAGGATCATCAGGTTGGTTCGCAGCCCCAGGGCATTGGTCAGGGTCACGCTGAACGTATGGGGCACGGGCCAGGGTTGACCCGGCCAGCGGAGGACCTCTTCCGGCCGTGCCGGCGGGGCGGGGAAGTCAAAAGCGGACGCGCGCCGCTGAAGGCGGTTGGTATCGGTCGTGGACCGTCCGAGGATTTCCACGACGTCGCTGGCCCGCCACACGCCGTTGGTCCAACGCAGACGGGCCGCGATCAATTCCCGTTGGAGGTCGCGCGGCAACCACTGCCGCACTTGGGGGCTGCGGAGTTCCATGGTCACGGAATTGAAGGCTCCGATGTTCCAGGAACGCGTTTCGCTTTTGAAATGCAAACGCTCGTGCCAGTCCCGCTGGGCCCTTTCGGTCGCATTGCCGCGGGAATGCAGGATCCGCTCCTGATGTTCCTTGGCGTCGGGGGCGATCTGCTCGTTGAGCAGGTACAAGCCCAGGGACGCGCCCACGCCCAAGGCGAGGTAGGGCAGCATCAGCCGCCCGAGTGAGCAACCCGCCGCCCGCATCGCCGTCAGCTCGTGGTTTTTGGCGAGCTGCGTCAACGTATAGAGCAATCCCAGGAGCAGACTGACCGGCAACACCGTGTTCAGTTGGTCGGGGATTCCGACCCAAATCACAGCGGCGATGTCGCCTGCAGTCAAGTGCCGTTGCTGATACTCACCGATGTCACCGATGAGGTTGAAGGACGTCCAGAAAATAAAAAAACCGCCGAGGCATGCCCCGAGCGGGACCAGCAATTGGCGCAGCAGATAGCGATCGAGCAGGCGCATCGCAGTCATTCTAGGCGGAGGACCCCGGACTCAACTGGGGAGTCGCCAGCCCCAGGATTCTCCGCCACTGGGCGAGGTGGGCCGGGAGGGCGCCTTCGGTCCAGAGGACGCGATCCGCCCGCCTCATCTTCTCCGCGACGGGCAACTGGGCGGCGATCCGGCGAGCGATTTCCGCCGTGGTCCAACCTCGTTGTTGCAGGCGTTGTTGCTGGGTGGTGTTGGTACAAGCGATGCAGACCGTGGCGCCGAATTCTCCATCATAGCCGTTTTCGAAGAGCAGGGGAATGATCACCGCGCCCCGCGTGACGCCGCGCAGACGCCACGTTTCCAGACAGGTTTTCCAGGCGGCCTGGATGCGGGGGTGAAGCAGGGCGTTCAGGCGCTCCCGGAGGGCGGGATCCCCGAAAACCAATTGGGCGAGGGCATCGCGGCGCAGGCGTCCGGTGGCGTCGATGATTCCCGGGCCAAAGACCCCGACCACCTCGGCCAGTCCGGGAGTTCCCGGTTCGACCACCTGGCGGGCCAGGTCGTCGGTGTCCACGACGGGCACGGCCAATCCGCGCAGGATTTCGCCTGCCGCCGACTTTCCCATGCCGATGCCACCGGTGATGCCGAAGATTTCCATACCCGAACGGGGGGGAACAAAGGGCACGTTCCGGGGTGACGCTAAAAAGTCGACGGACAGAAGGTATTGCCGCGCGGGTCGCCACCGGCTAAACCCGACGGGCACATGCCGGAAAATATCGAGCTGACAATTGTTATGCCCTGCCTGAACGAGGCGGAGACATTGGCGACTTGCATCCGAAAAGCCCACACGGGGCTGAAGGCGGCGGGTATTCGGGGCGAGGTGTTGATTGCCGACAACGGCTCAACCGACGGTTCCATTGAAATCGCCCACCAGGAAGGAGCCCGGGTGGAACACGTCAAGGCCAAGGGATATGGCAATGCACTCCGCGGCGGATTTGAAGCGGCCCGCAGCCCCTGGTTGATGATGGGAGACTCGGACGATTCCTATGATTTTTCGTCCATTGGCGGCTTTGTGCAGAAACTGCGGGAGGGCAACGAATTGGTGATGGGCTGCCGGCTGCCGAGTGGCGGTGGCACGATCGCCCCGGGCGCCATGCCCTGGAAGAACCGGTGGCTGGGGAATCCGGTACTTTCGTTCATCGGACGGCTTTTCTTCAAGACCCCGATACACGATTTTCATTGCGGCCTGCGGGCTTTCACTGTGGAGGGATACCGGAAGCTCGACCTGCAGACGACCGGCATGGAGTTTGCCTCGGAGATGGTGATGAAGGCGCAGTTGAAGGGACTTCGGGTTGCAGAGGTGCCCATCACGCTGCACCCGGATGGGCGGTCACGACCCCCGCATTTGAAGCCTTGGCGGGACGGTTGGCGCCATCTGCGGTTCATGTTGATCTATTCCCCCAAATGGCTGTTTCTGATTCCGGGCGTGGTGCTCGGCCTTTCCGGGCTGCTGGTGATGGGGATGATCCTCATGGGGTTCAACGCCGTGGGCCCCGCCCGGCTGGATGTGGGATCGATGATGGTGGCGAGCATGGGAATGATCCTGGGATATCAACTGGTGGCCCAGGCTTTCTATTCCAAGGTTTTTGCGGTGGGCGAAGGCTTGCTCCCGAATGATCCCTCCTTTGCCCAGTTGTTCCGCAAGTGGAATCTGGAAAAGGGCTGTGTCCTGGGTGCGATCCTGACCTTGGTGGGTTTGGGTGTGCTGGTTTGGGCGGGTTGGGTTTGGAAGGACGCCCATTTCGGACCGCTCGACTACAGTGCCAACCTGCGTCGCCTGATTCCGGGAGCGACGATCACCATTTTGGGATTACAGACGATTTTCAGCAGTTTTCACCTGAGTGTGCTCGGGCTGAAAACCGTGGGACGGAAATAGCACGGCAGCGTCACTTCCAAAGAATTTTGACCGCGGATGACGCGGATAACGCGGATAGACTCGAACAGTGGGTTCCGTATCCGCGTGATCCGCGCCATCCGCGGTTCATTTTCTAAAAGTGTCGCTGTAGTGATTGCCCGATCCGGGTTGCCCGGCGGCGGAAAGGTTGG
>JAYTHD010000492.1:0-3200 GCA_043732975.1 Verrucomicrobiota bacterium | reverse complement strand
TGGACGTCACCATCCAGGCGCAGATCATCGACCTGCTCCGCGAACTTCAGGGCCGTCTGGGCATGGCGATCCTGCTCATCACCCACAATCTTGGTCTCGTGGGGGACATCGCCCATCGCGTGGCCGTGATGTATGCGGGCCAGGTGGTCGAGGAAGGACCCGCGGAGGAGTTGTTGCGTCGTCCGTTGCATCCCTATACCCGCGCCCTGATACGTTCCGTTCCCGAGATTGGCGCGGGACGCGACCGCCTGCTCGCGATTCCGGGAACGGTGCCCGCGCCGGGGAATTGGCCGACCGGCTGCCGCTTCGCGCCCCGGTGCCCGGTGGTGCGACCGGAGTGCCACCTGCAGGAACCCGCGTTGATCCAGGCGACCGAAACCCGCCGCGTGCGCTGTCCGTATTGGAAGGATTGATCGCTGTGCCCCTGCTCGAAATTCAAAATCTGAGTGTCCATTTCCCGGTAAAACAGGGCGTGTTCTCCCGCACCACCGGATATTTGAAGGCGGTGGACGACGTGAGCTTCACGGTCGAGCCCGGAGAAGCGGTGGGCCTGGTGGGTGAAAGCGGTTGCGGGAAGACCACGCTCGGCCGGGCCGTGTTGCGACTGATCGAGCCCACCGGGGGACGAGTGATTTTCGACGGGGAAGATATTTTGCCGCTATCGGCGAATGAACTGCGCGTGCGCCGCCGCCAGTTCCAGATGATTTTTCAGGATCCGTTCAGCTCGTTGAATCCGCGGATGACGGTTGGTGACTGTATCGGCGAGGCGCTGGACATCCATCGGTTGGCCGCGACCCGGGCCGCCCGTGCTCAACGCATCCGTGAACTACTGCAGAGCGTCGGCCTGGAAGCATCCCATGCGGAACGTTATCCGCACGAGTTCAGCGGCGGTCAGCGGCAGCGCGTCGGGATCGCGCGTGCCCTGGCGGTGGAGCCGAAGCTGATCATCTGCGATGAGCCCGTCAGCGCGCTCGACGTGAGTGTCCAGGCCCAGGTGATCAACCTCCTGCAGGAGCTTCAGAACCAACGCAACCTGGCCTACCTTTTCATCTCGCATGACCTCGCCGTCGTCGAGCATCTCTGCCGGCGATTGCTGGTGATGTATCTCGGGCGGATTGTCGAGGCGGGCGATGCCAAGGAGATTTGTCGCACCCCGCATCATCCCTACACCCAGGCCTTGATCTCCGCGGTGCCGGTGGTGGATCCCGATTCGAAGCGCCGGCGCATGGTGCTCGCCGGCGACATTCCGTCGCCGATCCATCCCCCGCCCGGCTGCGCCTTTCACACCCGCTGTCCCTTGGCGGAGGCCCGCTGCCGCACGGAGGCACCCGCCTTGCGGCCGACCGCGGAGGGCCGGTGGACAGCGTGCCATCTGGTGCCCTGAGTTGAAGTGGTGCAACAAAACCATGGCCAGCAGGTCCAAGGTTCTGATTTAGTACGGTCTGCCAATGATGATGGCCTTGGGACAAACCGTCTCCGACAGCGGCCGGGTGGATTACCTCGTTCAAATTGCGAAGATCCATCAGGAGCTGGCCGTCCCAGGAGACTACGCGGTCACCCGGCGGATGACCCTTCAGCCCGAAGCGGCCCAGTTGGTGGAGGCGGATCGCAATCCGGCGGGAGAACCACGGCTGCTGGCACCCCACGCCGCCCGGGCCTGGCTCGAATTGAAAGCGGCCGCCGCGGAGTCAGGGCACCAGTTGCAATTGATTTCCGCATACCGGTCCGTCGAGAACCAACGGGGCATCATCCAACGAAAGCGCGCCCGGGGACTTTCCTGGGACGAGATCCTCCGCTGGAGTGCCGCCCCCGGTTATTCGGAGCATCACACCGGTCGGGCGGTGGATATCAGCACGCCGGGTTGTCCCCCGCTCGAAACGTCTTTTGCCGCCACGCCCGCTTTCGCTTGGCTCGCAGTCCAAGCGCCGCTCCTGGGATGGCGGATGAGCTATCCGGCCGAAAACCCCCACGGCATCGCCCCGGAACCCTGGCATTGGCTGTTCTCCCGGCAAGCCTGAGACGATGAGAAAGATCCGCACCGCTCGAGTATTTTGACCGCGAGGAGTGACTTCCTGCCGACCCCACGCCCCATGGACGCCCCGCCCCGCCAGCCCCTTCCGCCACCGCTGCCGCCGTCGTTGCCGCCGTCGTTGCCGGCCCGAAAACGGCATTCGCCCGGCCGACGTTGGGCGCGCCGGTTGGTATGGATCACTCTGGGCGTCGTCCTGCTGGTGCGCTGGCTGCATCCTCCGGACTCCCTGCCGCCCCGACGGCAGTTCAACAACGGGCGGGGTAATTTTGGCGATGGCCGGCAGTTTCGTCGGCCGCCGACCCGGGTCCAGCCGGCGATCATCACCGTGCCGGATACATTGTGGCGGATGGACATTCAGATCGCCCCGGCGGAGGAGGAGGTTCTGCGACGCTACGGCAGGCAACGGCCCGACCCGCATCAACGTGGCCGAGAGCGGCCGGAAGTGCTGGTGACGGTCCACGAGGGTGGCCGGACGTATACCAACGTCTCATTGCATCTCAAAGGCTCCCTGGGGAGTTTCCGCGGGTTCGATGACAAACCGGCCCTGACGCTCAATTTTTCCAAGCACGCCCGCGGCCAGAGTTTTCACGGATTTTCCAAGATGTCGCTGAACAATTCCGTGCAGGATCCCACGTATCTTTCCGAAGCGCTTTGCCGGGAGCTTTTCACCGCGGCCGGTGTTCCCGCACCCGAGGCCACCCATGCGACAGCCATCGTCAACGGACGCGACCTCGGTCTCTATGTGGCGGTGGAGGGCTGGGGAAAACCGTTCCTCAAAAAGCATTTCAAGGATGCCAGTGGCAATCTCTATGAGGGACCCTTTGCCGCGGACATCGACGAGAATATGGAGGTCAATTCCGGGGATAATCCGGGGGACCACAGCGAGGTGACCCGGTTGCTCGCGGTGTTGCGCGACACCAACAAGGCGACGCGCTGGGCGCGACTCAGTACGGTGCTGGATGTCGACCGCTTTGCCACGCTGCTGGCGCTTGAAATGGCGACCTGCCACTGGGACGGATACTCCTTGAACCGGAACAATTATCGTGTCTTCCATGATCGCACGACGGATCGGCTGGTGTTTTTGCCGCACGGGATGGATCAGATGTTTGGCAGTCAGGGGCGCCTGCCCACGACCAGCACCATCCTGCCGCAACTTCGTGGCTCCGTG
>JAYTHD010000491.1:0-15814 GCA_043732975.1 Verrucomicrobiota bacterium | reverse complement strand
GCGCTTGCCCCATAAGAACAAGCAGAACAAAAATGAGGCAATGGGGTCAAACATCGACATTCGACATTGTGCGGAGATTGGGCCTGGGACCGGAAGATGGATGGAATGGTGGGATGGGCTGATCCCGTCCAGCACGACAAGTCCTGAACGGAATGACGTCCGCTGCTACGAGCAAGTGGCGACCTGCCGACAATCAAGGAGTTGATTGACTACGATCAGTTCTGCGGCATCCAACCCGCGCCCGGCGCTTTCATTCCTCCGGAATCAAAACAGGAATGACTTTGTTGCCGTGGCGACGATAGATGCGGAAGTCGTCATCCAAGGTGAATACCCGACAGTCCCGATGCAATTCACTCAAGCGCACGAGCGTTGCATCGGCGACAGACATGGGGACATTTACCGAAGTCTTTCAGGTATCTCGGATGGGTCGCCAGGTCGCGAAGCCCACGCCCGCGTTTCACCCATGCTTTTTTCAGAATGGGTAGGGCCTGGTCGTAAAACGATTCACCAGGGGTAAGTTTGGACGGTTTGATCGGGGCGCCGACGTGGGGGAGTTGCTTTTCCAAACATTCGCGGACGAGCGGGGCCTTGGTTTTGCGTCGTGCCCGACTGGCTTTTTCCAGCCGCGAAACCAGTTGATCCGGCAGCGTCAATGAAAGCGTTGTCATGAGGCAAAAGTATTCCAGACGTTCGCGCCCCGCAATGCCCGATCGGCGGCGAGCATCGATGAGACGATCACGCGATTCGACCCGGTTTCGAGGCATTCCCGGCCGGAACGATAGTGGCTTTGGGGGATTGTGGAATCAGATTCAATCGGATAAACTGAGTCAATGAAAACGCTCAGTGTCACTGAAGTCTCGCGGAACTTCAGTTTGGTTCTGGATGAGGTTGAGCGCGACCAACAGGAAGTCGTGCTCGTGCGCAATAAAAGATCGATTGCCCGTTTGATTCCCGAACCGCAAGGACAGAATGCCTTGGAGATGCTCGGGGATTTGTATCGCAAGCTCGACGATGAGACCGCCGAGTCCCTTTCCAAAGCGATTGCCAAGGGGCGTTCCTCCGGGGCTGGAACGCTCGCCGAGCTCAAGGATCCATGGGCTTCCTGATCGACACCAGCCTCTGGATCGCGGTCGAACGCGGCAAACTCAGTGCGGCCGATATCTACGCCCTCACGAAGGAGGAGCCGATCTACGTTTCCCCGATAAATCTCGCGGAACTCCGGTTCGGTATCGAGCTCATGACCGTGGCGGCGCAAAAAAACCGCGCTCTTGCCATGCTTCGCCGAATTCGCCGGAAACCTTTGGTCCGAATCACCGGAGAAACGGCCGAGACATTCGGCGTACTGGCCGCTCGATTGCATGCCGCGGGGAGGGGGCACGCGTTCCGCGTCCAAGACCTTTGGCTGGCGGCCCAGGCAGTGCAGCGTGACCTGACGCTGTTGACAGCCAATTTCAAGGATTTCAAAGACATTCCTGACCTCAAAGTACTTTCTTTCCCAATTCCGGAGTGAAATGCGAATACCACTTTCGAGAAGTTGCCGTGTCAGATTGGACTATCAGTCTTGATCGCTGCCTTCCCCCTTGCCAGGACGATTCCGCTCCGCTCTTGTCGTGGCGCCAGGGCCCATGGAACGCGGACTTGTGAACCCCGCCAGGGCCGGAAGGCAGCAACGGTAACTTGCTCCCGTCTGCCGTGGTCACCCTGGTACTCCTTTCTTCCCGACGACGAACCTTCCGATCCCGTTCGTCGGTCCGACAGATTTTTCGGCCCCAGAGTTTTTCGACTCCCCGCCCATTCCCCCGTTGCTCCCCCGGGGACATCGGCCATTCTGCCCTCTCTGTTCAGCTGCGATGAGTTATCAGGTCATAGCGCGCAAGTATCGTCCGCAGCGTTTTGCCGATGTGGTGGGTCAGGACCACGTCACGCAAACGCTGGCCAATGCCATTGAGTCGGGCCGGATCGCGCACGCCTATCTGTTCTGCGGCCCGCGCGGCACCGGCAAGACCACGCTGGCGCGAATCTTTGCCAAGGCCCTCAACTGCACCGGCGGACCCAAGGCGGAGTGGGATGAAACCGATCCCCGCGTCCAGGAGATCACCGAAGGCCGCGCGTTGGATGTTCTCGAGATCGATGGTGCCTCCAACAACGGCGTGGATCAGGTCCGCGAACTCCGCGAGACGGCCCGCTTCGCCCCGGCATCGTCAAAGTTCAAGATTTACCTGATCGACGAGGTGCACATGCTCTCGACCCAGGCCTTCAACGCGTTGCTCAAAACGCTCGAAGAGCCCCCGGCGCATGTGAAGTTCCTCTTTGCGACCACCGATCCCGAAAAGGTCCTGCCGACGATTCTTTCCCGCTGCCAGCGCTTTGATCTCCGCCGCATCCCGGCGGCATTGATCGCCAAACATCTCGCCTGGATCTGCGGCCGGGAAAAGGTGACCATCGACGAGGCCGCGCTGCATGCCATCGCCCGCAGCGCCGACGGCGGGATGCGCGATGCGGAGTCGACGCTGGATCAATTGATCAGCTTTTGCGGGCAGCACATCACGGAGCCGGATGTCATCGGCATGTTCGGCCTCGCGGCCCGCGCCCAGGTCGTGGCGTTGGCCGAAGCCATCATCGCCGGCCGGCCGGACACCGTGATGCGCGGACTCGATGCCCTCGCCAAAAGTGGCAAGGACCTGGGTCGGTTGCTGGCCGACCTGCTGAATCATTTCCGTAACCTGCTCCTGTTCCATCTCAGTGGTGGCGATCCGACCCTGGTGGAGGTCAGTGAAGCGGAACTGGGTGCCCTCAAGGAGCAGAACGTTCGCATCGATCCGGAGGCCCTGACGCGGATCCTGGAGGTCCTGAGCGCCGCCGAAGCCCGCCAACGCGAGGCCGTCAGCAAGCGGATTTTTTTGGAAGTCACGCTGCTGAAGGCCGTTCAAGCCCGCGAATCCCTGAGCCTGGAAGCAGTCCTGCGCCAACTGAAACTCTTGCGGGATCAGGAAGGATCGGCGCCAGCAACCACGACCGCGCCATCCGCCGCGCCCGCCTCCCGCCCGAGCGTCGCACCCGCACCCGCGGCCTCGATCCCGACACCGCCGCCGGCTCCCAAACCGCCCGCTGCGCCGATCACGCCAACCGCGCCAGAAAAGATCGCGCCCACTCCGGCACCGGCCGCGGTTGTCCCCGCTGCCGCACCTGCTCCTCCCGCTCCCCGGACATCAACGACTCCGGTTCCTACCGCAGTCGTGCCCCCGGCCCTAGCCCCGCCAGCCATTGGGCTGACCACCCTGCCGGAAGTCTGGTCCGCTTTGCTCGCCAGCTTGGTGGGACCGGCCGATACCGGACTGCGCGTTACCCTGGAACCGTGTCGTCCCAAGAGCCTGTTCAAGGGACTGCTGACCATCGAACACCCGGAGGACGTCGACCCAGGCACCCAGCGCAACATCACCACGCTGAAAGCGAAGTTGGAGCAGATCGGTGCCGGAAAGATCGATCTCGCCTTCGAGCTCATCGTCGGGAGCCCGGCCAGGACTCCGGCTCCGGCCACAGTGGCAACCCAGCCCTCCTCCACTCCTGCCTCCACCCCAGCCCCCATGACTCGGTCGAGTGCCACCAAGTCCGCCCCCGCCAACCCGCCAACTCCGACGCCCACCGCCAAACCCAAGCCCGCCGCGCCCATGCAGTTGAACAAGGAAGATTTTCTGGGGGATCCGTTGATCAAGGAAGCACTGGAAATCTTCAAGGGCACGCTTTTGGAAGTCCGCGCCCCGGAGGGTTCCCCGGCCGCCAATCCGCGCTAGCCCGCCCCTCACGCCATTTTTCCAAATCACACTCCGATACTCCTCTTATGTCGCTCAATAAATTGATGAAGCAGGCCCAACGCATGCAGCAGCAAATGGCTACCGTGCAGGAAGGACTTTCCCAAAAAAACGTGGAAGCCACCGTCGGTGGTGGCGTGGTCAAGGTCGTCGCCAGCTGCGATGGCCTGGTGAAATCCATCAAGATCCAGCCCGACGCGGTGAACAAGGACGACGTCGCGTTTCTCGAAGACTTGGTGCTTCAGGGCGTCAATGCGGCCTTGAATCAAGCGCGGGAGGTTTCCACCCGCGAGATGGGATCGGTCACCTCCGGACTGCAGATTCCCGGAATGTTCTGAGCGGACGACCTTACTCCTGTCTATGGGGTCCATCCGCTCTACCCGCCGACCGACCGCCCCACACCGCCTTGCCAGCAGCGCCCTACCGACTCCTCCGTCGTGACCCGGTTTCCCGCCCCCATCCTGACGTTGGCCGCGGCCCTCGGTCGACTTCCGGGCATCGGCCCGCGCTCGGCGGAGCGACTGGCCCTGCACCTCGTGCAGGCGGACCCCGCCAGCGTCCGCGCCCTGGCCGACGCCCTCGTCACCGCTCGTGAGCGAATTGTCACCTGCCAACGCTGCGGCGCCCTGACCGAGGAGCAACCGTGCCCCGTGTGTGCCGACACCCAGCGGGACACTACACTCCTGTGCATCGTGGAGCGCGCTCTGGACATTCTCAGCCTTGAAAAATCCGGCACCTTCAAGGGTCGCTACCATGTCCTTGGCGGAAAACTCAGTCCGCTGAATGGCGTCGGACCGGAAGACCTGCGCATTACCGAACTCGAAGCCCGCCTCCAACCCGAAGGCGTGCGGGAGATCATCCTGGCGCTCGGCAGCGATGTGGAAGGAGACGCGACCAGCCACTACCTCGCCCGGCGATTGAGCACCCCCGGGATGCGCATCACCCGTCTCGCCCAAGGCCTGCCCGCCGGCAGCGGCCTGGAATTTGCCGACGAAATCACCCTGAGCCGTGCCCTGGAAGGCCGGCGTGAATTGTAATTCGCCAGCCTCTCGCCGCCGGTCCACCGATCCCTCTCCCCAAGATGAGTTCCCCCGTTCCCGCCGCCGTCGTTTTCGATCTGGGAAAAGTCCTTTTGGATTTCAACTATGCCCGCACCGCCCAGGCGCTGACGCCGCTCAGCCGCGTGGATGAAGATACCTTCCGCCGCGCCCTGGATCAGTCGGACCTGCTCATGCGCTTTGAGACCGGCCATCTGACCCGCGAGGAAATGTACGCCGAAGTCGTCCGCGTCACGGGATATCGCGGGGATTTCCCCAGTTTTGCCGAGGCTTTTGGCGACATTTTCACGGAGATACCGGAAATGATCCAACTCCACGGCCAGCTCCAGGCGGCGCAGATCCCGACCTATATTTTCAGCAACACCAACGGTCTGGCGGTCGACTTCATCCATCGTCGGTTTCCCTTTTTTCGCACGTTCACCGGCTATGTCTACAGCCATGAAGTTCGGTGCATGAAACCGCAACCAACCATCTATGAAGCCGTGGAGCGAATGAGCCAGCGGCGCGGAACGGATTTGCTCTATATCGACGACCGGGTGGAAAACGTCCAGGCGGGAGCGGCGCGCGGCTGGCAGGTCATTCACCATTTGTCCGTGCCCGAGACGGTCGCCCTCGTCCGCCGGAAATTGCATCCGCGACTTCACCCCGCGCATTGAATCCAGCCATGTCGATGCCCACCTCCGTGGCCAGCGGGGCCCCTGCGGCTCTGCTTCCGCCGTCCCTGTTGCTCCCGCCGGACATCCTGCACCGCCTCGATTTCGCGCGGATCTTTGGCAATGCGCACCCGGTGGAATTGGAACTCGGCTGTGGTGACGGCTCCTTTCTCCTGCAGTGGGCGGCGCTCCATCCGGACCGGAATTTCCTGGGCGTGGAACGGCTCAAAGGCCGGGTCACCAAGATTGATCGCAAGGGCCGACGACTCGGCCTGCGCAACCTTCGCGGCCTCCGCCTGGAGGCGACCTACGTTCTCGAATGGATGGTTCCCGCGACCTCCCTGTCCGCCCTGCACGTTTACTTTCCTGATCCCTGGCCAAAAAAACGCCACCATAAACGCCGTCTCATCCAGACACCGTTCACCGAACTGGCGGCCCGGGCGCTGCTCCCGGAGGGAATTCTCTACCTGCGGACCGACCACACCGAGTACTTCCAGCAAATGGAAGAGGTCATGGCCGCCACCACCGAGTTTGAACGTATCGCGGAACCGGCCGGACTCCTCGACGTGAAGACCGATTTTGAAGTGGGTTTCAATGCCGAAGGAAAACCAACCCACCACGGCGCCTGGCGTCAGCGCACCGGGCGCAGTTAGCATTACTGCGACACATCCAAAGGACTTTGACCGTGGGTGACACGGAGGACGCGGACAGGCTCGAAAAGTGGGGTTCTGTATCTGCGTAACACCGATCCGTACTCCGCGGTTCATTTTCTGAAAGTGTCGCACGAGTGTTACTTCAATCCCGCCCGGCGCTTCACCTCGCTGACGATCCGGGCGTCATCCGTTCCCGCGTCCCGGACCAACGTTAGAAACCCCGGGAGATCCATCTTCATCTGCCGCAAAAACGGCCGATCCCCCCCGCATCCGTACATCAGGTCCGCCGGCATTTCGCCGCGCAGTTTGAGTCGGGCCTTCACGATCAAGCGCGGCAGCCACGCAATGCCATCCACTTTCGCCGTCTTCGCCGGCAGGCTGGCCATGCTCGCCACGTGTCCGGTGGATTGGCCCCCGAGAACAGTGAGAAAATAGTCGCGCCGCAAGGCCGTCACCGCGGCCGTCGTGGCGTAGTCCAGATCCCCGTACTGCTGGGCATCGTCCACAAAGTCGAACAATTCCTGCGTAGTACAACCGATCCCCGCCAGGAAGGCCGCATCCGCGGAGGAAAACATCGAAGCCGGGCTTCGTCGTCCCGCCCGCCACGCCACCACGCCACGATCCCACACCTGGCGAAATTCCGCCTCCCAATTGGCTGCACTCATACACGCAAGAAGCCACGCACCCCCGATCAACGCCAGCGGTTAAAGCGATCCGAGTGATCGGCTGCGGAACCTGGCACCCGGGGCCAATTCGGCCCTCGTGACGCAGAATACGTCTTCCCTCGTCGTCTTGCAGAGACTCTCCCCACCGGTTTTGTGGCCCAAGGCCAGCATGCAAGGTGGAGCGAGTCTCTGACGAGCTAACCGCTGACGAAGTCGGGCCCCAGCGTGGGTGGCTCGAAGCGACTCCCGCCGCACATCTCCCTTGGCGTCCTTCCGGGATTTGGTTTCGGCCTCTCCCAACAAAAATGTTTGTAAGAAAAAAGCGGGGCCGCGCGTTGTCTTTGCGGAAGCCCGTCTCACCTGAGCCGGGCTCCGGGTTTGGTTGGTGCCAGATCCGAGATAAGCGATCCATCAAATCAAGGAGCCGTATATGGAAGAAACCAATAACCTCACCGTCGGCGAAGGCGAGTGCCTCGTCCTCGGACCCGAATCGCCACGATTCAAACAATACTTCACGCAGGTGCGCCCGCGCACGGCCGACGAAGTCAAATCGGTCATGGGCCTGTCCCCGGAATCAGAGAAGGCCATTCGTGATCAGGGCGCCTGTTGCGGCGAAACCCAGCGGCTCGCCGCCACCGTTCCGGCTGACGCTCTCGATTCCAAGGACGAGGATGTGCGGGCAGCCGCACGGGCCACAACCTACCAGGCCTTGGGTACCTACGTCAGCGGGACGAACTCGGCGGCCCTGGCACATATGAAGCCCACGTTCGAAAAGTTTCTCGATACCACCAAGGCGACCCTCAACGTCGCCCGATTGCAGGATATCGAAGTCGCTGAAGGAGCGACGTTGACCATCTCCAAGAACACGCATGTGGTGAACGCCAACAAGGTGATAATCCATCGCAACGGCCGAATCGTTTGTCACGGTTCGACGAATTTCAAAATCGCGTCCCTGGAAGGAAACCGGGGACTGATCAGTACCGCCGGGTTCATCAACCAGGCGACCATCACACTGGCCCATAAATAGATAGATCACGGAAGGAGAATATTATGTCGGACATCATAGCTAGAGGTGCGGCCGGCGGTAACGGAACCGCGGGATCGTCAGGGCAGTCGGGCCAACCCGGTCAACAGGGAACGAACGGCGTCGATCACTGGAATGGTGATGACGCGCCCGGTGATGGCAACCGGGGCGGCGACGGTTTCGGCGGATCCCGGGGCACGGACGGCCAGACCGGCGAAAACGGCAGCAATATCACCATCGAGGTCAATGACTTCGTGGTCGGCGTCAATATCGACACCCGGGGCGGCGACGGTGGCCTCGGGGGTGCCGGCGGCAACGGCGGCGCCGGAGGTATCGGCGGCGGCGGCGGATTTGCCGCGGACACGGGTGATCCGCGAGCCAATGGCGGACCCGGTGGCAACGGCGCCCGCGGCGGGGATGGGGGCAACGGCGGGCCGGGCGGTAACGGCGGCAATATTACCATCGTCGCAAAAAGCATCGTCGCCGGCACCGTGCACGGAAACGCGGCCGGCGGACGCGGTGGCCTGGGTGGAGCTGCGGGGACCGGTGGCGGCTTCGGTCCGGGAGGGGCCGGCCGCAACGTCGGTCCCAATGGCGCCCCGGGTCCCAATGGTACAACGGGCAACAATGGACCGAACGGATTGGATGGAGCGGTGAACATTGTTCAGCGGCCCTGAGCCGATCCCTCCGTATGCGTCCGGACTTCTCATCGGTTGCCCGGGCGGACGTGGGCCCGGAGATGCCCGCCCTAGCGGGGTCTCCGGGCCTTTCCCGCGTTATCCACCGACAACTCGAATCCCTCGCGCACTGGGCCGGACTTTCCAGCGGGCGGCGCAACACCCTTGAAGGAGTCTGGGAAATCATCACGCGCGAATCGCTGGATCGCCCGGCGATGCCCCCCTACCGCGGACTTTCGTGCATCAATGCCAGCGGCCTGCCTTTTCAATGGGTGTTTCGCCTCGGCCGGACGCCGCCGGGATTAGGATTCCTCGCTGAAGTGGGTCGCCCGGGGGACTCCACCCAAAATCGATTGAGCCTCATGGTGGCAAGAATGGCTGACGCCAGCAGGTTGCTCAAAATCCCCCGCCCTGTCTGGATTCCCGACCTCCTTCACGAACTCCTGCCTCGCGCCGCGGAACCCTGGCCCGGCCATTGGCGCAGCGCCATGTGGATGGGCGTGGCGGTTTCCCGTGATGGAATACAATTGAAACCGTACTTCAACCTGAATCGGGATTCACCCCGCGAACGCTGGCTGCGGGTCGGCCGTATATTGAAGCGACTCGGACGGGAACACTTTCTTCCAACACTTTGCCAGCTCGCAGCGGCCGCCTCCCAAGGCTCCTGGCCGGTGGGCCTGACCGTCGATATCCTCCCCGATGGTTCGCCTGGACGATTGAAAATCTACTTCCGGTCGGAGTCCGTGCGGCCGGAATGGCTGGAGCGGTGGTATCATGCCGCCGGCTTCCGTTCCGAGTTACCCCACCTTCGCACCTTGTTAGATGCCTTCCCGAGGGCCGGCAGTCCCAGTTATTCCGCTGGCTCTTTTATTTTGAGTATTGAATTCCATCCGGATGGGAAATTGGGAATCAAGACCGACCTTGCGATCACCAAATGGCAGGACCGCGATGGTGACAGGATTGACGGAACCCAATCGCTCGTGCAAGCGATCGGCGGCAACGCCGGCGAGGTCGCCAGCGGTCTGGAAGCCCTGGACATATCGTCGCCAACACTGAACGACAGGGAGAACATCCGCTTTGTCAGCCTTGGCTCCGAACCAGACCTTTCTCAACACGTCAACCTCTACGTCGAGCCGCCGATTCCTGGGGGCACGGGCGTTGCCTCCCGCCATTCGCCCCGGGAATTCATCCCGGCACGCCCGACCGCTTTTTCAGAATCAAGGCAGGAACCACGGCGTCGTCGAGAAACCGCACTCCGCCGTGGCCTTGACGCTCTGGCGGATGCCTGTGTGGACGGGCATTGGACGGACTTCGAGCTTCCCGTCGGAAAATCCCACGCCTGGGTCACGGCCTACGTCCTCGCACGCCTCGCGGACGTCCCGGACCCCCGACGCACCAGCGAAATCCGGCAATGCATTAATGCGGGATTGGAGTGGCTGATTCAACATCGCACACCCGACGGCGGCTGGGGTTATAACGAATGCGCCGGCGATGACGCCGACTCCACCGCCTGGAGCCTTCTGGCGCTCCGCCGGCATGGCCGTGCGATTCCCCCGTCGGCTGTCGACCTGCTTGTGAAATGCATCGGGTCTGACGGCTGCCTGGCGACGTTTGCGCCGGGCTCCGTTCCAGGAGGCGGTTGGACATTGGCCGCACCGGACGTCACGGCGGTCGCGCTGCAAGCCCTCGAAGTTCCCTTCGCCACCGTCCTGTCCCGGATCGGGCGGTGGCCCCGCATTCGTGGACTCATTCCCGCTTATTGGTGGATCTCGCCGTTCTATACGACCGCGGCGCTCCTGGATCCGTGGCCAATGGACCCTTTGCCTTTGGCCGGGGCCCCTGAACTGGCAGCCGTAAGCCACATCCCGCCCGCCAATGCGTTTGACGCCGCGTTGAAACTGATCTCACTCACCGCGCTGCAACGGAATTATGAAGAGATTCGGACCGCCACCCGCGAACTCATGGATCGCCAGAAGGACGATGGCCTCTGGCCAGCCTCGGCATTTCTCCGGCTGACATCGCCGGAGGTGATCGCGCCTTGGGCGACCCTGGATTCCGGTCCCATTTACCAGGATCTCAACGCCGTCTTCACCACCGCAACCGCCGTTTCCGCACTTTCGCGGAGCTTCAAAAAACAACCTCAGCCCACGCATTGAACCGGTCACTTCTGCGCCTGACCTTTCGGGCAACCGTTTCGCGCATCGGGGCATCCCCGACGATTTACGCGGGAGGAATACTACACCCGATTCGAGGGAGGATCGGGGGAAAACCTTGCCGCGCCCCGGGTGTTGTCGTTCAGTGCCCGAGTCCTGCCGATTTTCAGAGTACAGACAGCGCTTCAACTAGGAGTCGGAATATGAGTTTACTAAATGATATTGTGGGCGGACTGGCTGGCCAGTCCCTGAGCAGCCGCCAACCCGCCGGGGCCAACCCGGTGATGCAGATGGCGGCGCAATTGATTTCCAGCAGCGGTGGATTGGGGGCCCTTTTGCAGAAATTCTCTACCGCCGGTCTCGGCTCCGCCGCCAATGCGTGGGTCGCGCAAGGGCCGAATCCGCCGCTCTCGGCCGATCAATTGGTCAGCGCCGTGGGGCAGGAGCAGGTCAATGAACTGGCGCACCAGCACGGAATGCCACCGCAACAGGCGGCGCAGGGGTTGGCCCAGATCCTGCCTTCGATCGTTGACAAGCTAACCCCGGACGGCGCCCTGAATGAGAATCATTCAGGCTCCGCGCTGGAGAGTGCCCTGAGCGGATTGATGAAGGGCGGTGCAGGTGGGTTCGGTTTGGGTGATTTGGCGAAACTCTTCGGTCAATAACCCCCGGTCCGAGCGCGTCAGGGGAAAGCCCACATGCCTGGGTTCTTCGGGCCTTGCCGACCCATGCCATCCACTATTAACCATGAACCCACCGGAAATGTCCGGACTACCTTATGAATGACGTCCTTATCCAACTGCAGAATCAATTTGCCACCTATGCCCCGAACCTCCTTTCGGCGCTTGTGGTCCTCGTGGTCGGCTGGCTGATCGCCTTGCTCCTGGCGTCGATCGTCCGGCGCGTGCTCCGCAATCTGACGCTCGACAACAAACTGGCCCGCTGGATGGCCGGCCCAACCAACGAGGCGAAGCTCCCGGTAGAGGATTGGGGCACCCGGGCGGTGTTCTACCTCGCCATGCTTTTTGTGCTCGTCGCCTTCTTTCAAACACTGAAGTTGACGATCATCACCGAACCGTTGAACCAGCTGATCCAAAGCTTCACCGGTTATATTCCGAAGCTGGTGGGCGCGGGGATTTTGATCGTGGTCGCCTGGGTGTTGGCGACGGTCTTGAAGAAATTGCTCGCCGCCGCCCTCAAGGGCATGAAGCTGGATGAACGACTGGGGGCCGTGTCCAATGACGCCGCCACCGATAACAAAAGCCCGTCGCTGTCGGTCTCCCTGAGTGAAGCCGTCTACTGGCTGGTGTTTCTGCTCTTTTTGCCGTTGATCCTCGGTGCGCTCGAGCTCCGGCCGTTGCTGGATCCCATCAACGAAATGCTGAAGAAATTCTTCAACTTCATCCCGAACCTCATCGCCGCCGGCATCACCCTACTCGTCGGCTGGTTCGTCGCCCGGATCGTCCAGCGACTGGTGGCGAGTCTGCTCGCCACCGCAGGCATCGATGCACTCGCCGCCCGCTGGAATCTCGGCGCCGCGCTGGGCAAACGGAAGCTCTCGGAAATCGTTGGCTACGTCCTGTACGGTTTCATCCTCCTGCCCGTGGTGGTCGCCGGGTTGGGCGAGCTCCAACTCGATGCCGTCACCCGTCCAGCAAGCGACATGCTGGGCAAGATCCTGCAAAAGCTTCCCGATCTCTTTGGCGCCGCGCTCGTGGTCATCATCTTTGGTTTGGTCGGCAAGATCGTCGGGGAGATCGTCGCCAACCTGCTCGCCGGACTTGGATTCAACAACATCCTGGTCCGACTCGGCCTCTCGCAAAAGGCCTTGGACGGCCAGCGCGCCCCGGCAACCGTCGTGGGACTCCTGATCCGGGTGGCCTTCCTGATCACCGCCACCGCCACCGCCGCCGGGATTCTGGGCTTCGACGAGATCCGCGTCGTCTTGCAGGATTTCCTGCCCTTCGGCGGACACATCCTGCTGGGCGTGGTCATTTTCTGTCTGGGCCTCTTTCTGGCGCAGATCGTTTCACGAGCCATTTCGGCGAGCGATTCCCCCAAAGCCCAACTCCTGGCGGCCGGGGCACGCGTGGCCATTCTCACCGTGGTAGGTTCGATGGCCCTGGAGCAGACACGGCTTTCTCCCGGCATCACCAACCTCGCTTTCACGCTGACCATCGGAGCCATTGCGGTCGCGTTCGGACTGGCCTTCGGTCTGGGTGGTCGGGACACTGCCGCCAAAATCTGCGCCGAGTGGAAGGAAAAGCTCGACCGCAAGCAGGTTTGATCCACGGCGACCAAAGGTCCCTCGCCGTCGCGGCGATGCTTTCCGCTCCCGAAACTCCCAGTTGCGGGAGCCTCGTCTGCGACGGTGCGGGGGCCCGAAGGTGCCACTGAAAATCGGCCATAAAATCCATTCACCCGCACCCTGCGAGCCCGGGCACGGCGACCCGCGGCTCGAGGGCAGTGAACCGGTCCGGCTCCAGCCAACGCTTTCGCCGGAGACGGCCCGGGCGACGATGGCCAACCCGACATCGGCCTCGTGGTTGCGTTCCCGCCGGCTTGGGGTGAGTCCCCTCGTCGGGTTGTGCGACTCCCAGCAGGCGTCACCCCATGGCGCAACGAACAGCAAGGGAACACCGAAATCGTCTCGACATTTGTCGAGGGCAACTTCGTGACTACCGAACGACGGCCCGAAAGAGTTCGACGGATCCTCCGCTGGAAATCAGCTTGATGTCGAATTGATCTGCCGGGGCGTTGGTGGTCAATACCATGCTCCAATCGCCAAGTCTGGGCGAGGATTGCAGTTCGAGAATCGCACCCGTCACACCCTCAACCGTCAACTGCAGGTCGCCGGCCGCCGAGGACGATTGGACTCCCAGGCGAGTGCCGGAGAATGCCTGATAATTCAACACCGCCGTGCCGGCAAGGGATCCGACCACACGGTCGATCGCGATATAATATACCGTATCCTTCTCGACCGAAACGACCACCCGGCTCGTGCGCAGCGTGGCGGTTGCGTCGTTGTTACAACCGATCGAGAGGAGACCGTCGTAACTGCCCACGCCGGTGCCGGTGTCGCGATAGATGGCCAGGACGGTGTCGAAGGTGCTGCCGACGGTGTCGAAAACCATCAGTCCGTCGGCGACGGCCTGGTACGCGAACCACTGCGAATGACCACCGCCAACACCACAATGGACGGGCTCGCCAGGTTCCGCGCTGGCGCCAAAGGTGTTGAAAATCTGCGTGCCCGAGGTTCCCGAGGCGAGACCGGACGGCAACGGCAATCCGCCCCCTCGGGCTGCGCCAGGCAGTTTGACTCCCAAATCGTCGATGACATCGGCAAGTTTGTCGGCAACGCCAAAGGTGTCCACCGCGCCGGCGATCCCCACGGCCGGGTTCAACTGGAGCGAAACCCGCTCGCTCCGAACCTGGCTCAATCCGTCGGTCACCGCGACTTCGTAAAGTCCCAGGTCCGGGAGCCCAACCTGCCGGATCACCAGTTGTGCCTCGGTCGTGCCGGTGATCCGGGCGTCGTTGCCCAAGGGAATCCCGTTATGAAACCACTGAAAGGATTTCGCCGCCACCGTGGAGAGATTGAAGACCGCGAGGCCACCGAGGCTGACGGTACGACTCAACGGTTGGCGGACGATTTCGAGCAGGGGAGCGGCCGTGGGCTGGAGGTTCCACCGGAAAACGACCGTTCCCGTGGCGCCGGCGCGGCCGTCGATCGCGACCCGATAGGTTCTTCCCGTGCGAACCGGAAAGCTCACCAGGCTGGTGACCCTCTCCGGTTCATCGTCGCTGGCCGCCTTGGCGGTGAGCAGGTTGACCGAGTCGCCATCATAAACTCCGAGCAAGGTATCGAAATCACTCCCCCGGGTGGAGAGGGTCATGAGCCCCGTAGCGGTGGCGAGGTATCTCAGCCAGATGGAGTGGCCCCCGCGCCGATTCGCGTGCAACGGTTCACCCGGTTCCAAGCTGGCCAGGCGGTTGTCGGTCACACCCGTTCCGCTCGCTCCAGAAAACACGCCGGCACGTAGAAATGTATCATTCGCGGGAAGGATAACGAGATCGGGCAGGATCAGTATGGGATCGCTGACCATCGTCCCCAGCGCATTCGAAACCTCGATCTGGTAATTGCCGCCGTCGTCGATATCGGCGGCCGCGATCATGAACTTGCCGGCGGTCGCTCCGGGAATTGGTGTCCCATTCTTTCGCCATTGGAACTGGAGCGGTGCGTCGCCGGAGGCCGTGGCGGAAAGGGTGAGCGGTTGCCCCACCTTGAAATGTTGACTGGACGGCAGCGACAGGAAAATGGGACGTCCTTCGGGAACACAAAATCCAGTGTCTTTTTGGGCGAACCGGTTGGCGATCTCCTCGCTGGAGAGCGCCCGATTGAACAACTGCACTTCGTCGATTTGCCCGGGCCATTGCAGATTGATCCGCGGGGTGGGTGTCGGAATTTCCCCGTTCCCTATGAAGAGGTCGCCGTTGAGATACGAGGTCCCGTAAAGAATCGCGCCGTTGCCGGGGTTTCCCGCGCCGGTGGGCTTTCCGTCGATGTACAGGGACACGCTTTTCTCGTCGTAGGTCCCGACGACCCAGTGCCATTGATTATCCCAAATGGATGTCGAGGCGGGGACGGAGAAGGTGACGTCCAGCGGAGCGAGGCGGTGGGTCACGTAGAATCGCAGCTTCCCGTCGCTGCTGGAGTACAGTCCGTAGGAGTCCGCGAGAAAACGATCCAGTGATTTGGAAATTGCATAACGGTAGGTTCCCGGCGCCGTGCTCTTGATCCAGAGGGCGGCCGAAATTTTTTGCGGACGAAGACCTGGGGCATTTCCGATGCGGAGGGCCGATTGTTTCCCGAATTGGACGTTGTTACCCAACGGTCCTGAGACATAAGAGAGATCGCCCAGATTGACACCCGGGTAGCGGCCGATGGTGTCTTCCGGTGTGCCTTCCAACCGATACCACGCCACCAGATCGCCTCCGGCCGGAACGCAGTTGTTGATTTGGCCCAGGGCCTGGAACAGGCCGCCTACGCAACAAAACAGAGCGAACCGCCAAACGAGTCGCAGCACTGGATGCCCGAGGGAGTGGAATATCACGACTCGAA